>NZ_JBSHHD010000021.1:0-80653 GCF_053618155.1 Agromyces sp. NPDC055658
CCCGGCGCGGGTAGCGTTGGCGTGTGGACGACGACCGGCACGAGGCATCCGAACCCGAGGCGACGATGCCGCAGCACGGCGTCGGCCCGTGGCCCGGCGGTGAGGCCGAGTGGCCCGACGACCCGCGCTACGACCGCGAACTGCTCGCGGCGGGCGACACCCGCAACGTCATCGACCGTTACCGCTACTGGCGCATGGACGCGATCGTCGCCGACCTCGACGAGCACCGGCACCCGTTCCACGTCGCGATCGAGAACTGGCAGCACGACATGAACATCGGCTCGATCGTGCGCAGCGCCAACGCCTTCGCCGCCGACACCGTGCACATCATCGGCCGCCGACGCTGGAACAAGCGCGGCGCCATGGTCACCGACCGCTACCAGCACGTCGACTACCACCCGGATGTCGCGGCATTCGCCGACTGGGCGCGCGGCGAATCGCTGCCCGTCATCGCGGTCGACAACGTCGAGGGCGCCGTGCCGATCGAGGCGTTCGCGTGGCCCGAGCGGTGCGTGCTGCTCTTCGGTCAGGAGGGCCCGGGGCTCTCGCCGGAGGCGACGGCCGCCGCCGACGCGATCGTCGAGATCACCCAGTTCGGGTCGACCCGCTCGCTCAACGCGAGCGCCGCCGCCGCGATCGCGATGCACTCGTGGGTGCTGACGCACGCGTTCGGGCCGGCCGCGCCCTCGGAGTAGCGTGGCGGGCATGACCGATCGTTCCCGCGGCATACCCGTGACCACCGTCGACGAGCTCGAGGAGATCGTCGGCGCGCCGCTGCCGGCGGTCGTGCGCAAGGAGCGCACGCACCTGCACGCGATCGACCGCGCGTGGCTCGCGGCCGCCCCGCTCGCGTTCGTCGCGACGAGCGACGACGAGGGGCGGCTCGACGTCTCGCCGAAGGGCGACCCGGCGGGGTTCGCGCTCGTGCTCGACGACCGCACGATCGCGATCCCCGAGCGTCCCGGCAACCGCCGCGCAGACGGGTTCCACAACCTGCTGCGGAACCCGCGCGTCGGGCTGCTCTTCGCGATCCCCGGTCGCGGCGACACCCTGCGCATCAACGGGCGGGCGACGATCGTGCGCGACGCGCCGTTCCTCGACGACATGATCGTGCGCGGCAACCGACCGGTGCTCGCGACCGTGGTCGACATCGAGCAGGTCTTCTTCCACTGCTCCAAGGCGTTCCTGCGTTCGAAGGCCTGGCAGCCCGACGCGTGGCGGCCCGAGGCCGCGCCGCGGCGGGCGGTCATCGCGCAGGCGCTCGAACGACCCGACGAATCGCTCGAGACGCTCGACGAGTACTACGGCCCGAGTTACGCCGATCGCATCTACGGGTGACCTACGGTTGACCCGTGACGGTCATCGACAACGCGGTCTATGTCGACGGTCGGCGCGCCGTCTCGCCGGCGGTGCTCGCCGACACGTTCGACGAGCTCGAGCGGCATCCGGGCGGCTTCGCGTGGATCGGCCTCTACCGGCCCGATGCCGCCGAGCTCGGCGTCGTCGCCGAGGAGTTCGGCCTGCACGAGCTCGCGGTCGAAGACGCGCTCGCCGGCCACCAGCGCGCGAAGCTCGAGCGCTACGGCGACACCCGGTTCGTCGTGCTGCGGCCCGCGCGCTACCTCGACGCCGATGAGCGGGTCGAGTTCGGCGAGGTGCACGTCTTCGTCGGCGGGGACTTCGTCGTCGCGATCCGCCACGCCGAGAAGCCCGACCTGGGGCGCGTGCGCGCACGCCTCGAGGCCGCGCCCGAACTGCTCGCCCGCGGCCCGCTCGGCGTGCTCTACGCGATCGTCGACCAGATCGTCGACGAGTACGCCCCCGTCGTCGCGGGCCTCGAGAACGACATCGACGAGATCGAGGAGCAGCTCTTCAGCGGCGATGCTGCGGTTGCGAAGCGCATCTACGACCTGTCGGGCGAGGTCATGGAGTTCCAGCGCGCGGTGAAGCCGCTGCGGGAGATGATCGAGGCGATCCGCGAGGAGCTGAGCGACGACGCGGCGGCCGATCCCGAGGGCGACGAGCTCGAGCTTCGGCGTGCGTTCCGCGACGTGCTCGACCACGTCATCCGCATCACCGAGCGCGTCGACGAGTACCGCGAGACGCTGCGCAACGCGTTGAGCGTGCACGCCACGCTCGTCGCGCAGCGGCAGAACGAGGCGAGCATCGCGCAGAGCGAGCAGACGAAGAAGATCTCGAGCTGGGCGGCCATCTTCTTCGCACCCTCGCTCGTCGCCGGCATCTACGGCATGAACTTCGACCACATTCCCGAGCTGCACTGGGTCTTCGGCTACCCGTTCGCCCTGCTGCTCATGTTCGTGTCGGGCTACGTGCTGTACCTGATCTTCAAGTCCCGGCACTGGTTGTGAGACGTGGATGCCTCGGGGCCGACGCCGGCCCCGAGGCATCCGTGCTCGACCGGACTCAGCCGATGAGGCTCGGCTGCAGGTCGCGCAGCGTGCGGAAGTGCGTCATGCGGGTGACGCCGATCGCCGAGACGACGAGCGCGCCGACGAGCCAGATCGCGAGCACCCCGAAGTCGCCCGCCGCTCGCGACAGGTCGCCGCCGTACATGAACTGGCGCATCGCGTCGACGACGTAGCCCATGGGCAGTACGTGGTGCAGGGCCGCGAGGGGTGCGGGCAGCGTCTGCCACGGGAACGTGCCGCCCGCCGTCACGAGCTGCAGCACCATGAGCACGAGGCCGAGGAACTGGCCGACCGAGCCGAGCCAGACGTTGAGCGCGAGGATGATCGCCGCGTACGTCACCGATGCGAAGACCATCGTGCCGACGACGCCGAGCGGATGGTGCATCTGGAACCCGAGGGTGAACGCGAGCACGAGGTAGAGCGCCGCCATCTGCACCGCGCCGAGCAGGCCCGGCGTGAGCCAGCCGGCGAGCGTGATGCGGATCGGCGAGTGGAGCGCGGTGACGGCCCGGCGCGAGATCGGCTTCACGATGAGGAAGAGCGCGTAGATGCCGATCCAGCCGGCGAGCGCCGCGAAGAACGGGGCGAGCCCGGCGCCGTAGTTGCCCGCCTGGGCCATCGAGCTCGTCTCGAGCGTGATCGGGTCGGCGATCGTCGCGGCCTGCGCGTCGCGGGTCGACTGGCTCGAGTCGGGGATCTGGTCGACCCCGGCGTCGAGCCCGTCGCGCAGCTGCCCCGCGCCGTCGGCGAGCTCGCCGAGGCCCGACTGCAGCGTGCCGACGCCGTCGCGCAGCTGCGCCGAACCGGTCGCGGCCTGCGCGGCGCCGTCGGCGAGCTGGGAAGCGCCGCCCGACACCTGGGCGGCGCCGTCGGCCGCCGTGCGCGCGCCGGCCGCGAGGTCGGCGGAGCCGTCGGCGACCTGTCGGCTGCCCTCGGCCAGCCGGTCGATGTCGCCGACGACGGACTGCACCTTGTCGTTGCCCGCGGTGATGCGGTCGCCGACGACGTCGAGCCGTGCGAGCACGTCGTCGATCGTCGCCTGGTCGACCCCCTGCGCCTGGAGGGCGGCCTCGATGTCGGCACGCGCCTGCGGCACCGAGGAGGCCGCGTCGGCGACGGCCGAGCCCACCCGGTCGGCCGAGGCCGCGAGCTGCGCGTTGCCGTCGGCGACCTGGGCGGCGCCGTCGGCGAGCGTCGCCGAACCCGTCGCGAGCTGCGAGGTGCCGGCGGCCAGCTGCTGCGCGCCCGTCTCCAGTTGGGCCGACCCGGTCGCGAGCTGTGCGTTGCCGTCGGCGAGCTTGGTCGCGCCCGCCTCGAGCTGCGCCGCGCCGCCGACCGCCTGTTCGGCGCCGTCGGTGAGCTGCGACGCGCCGTCGGCCGCCTCGACGAGCTCGCCGCGGATCGTCGAGATCGAGTCGAGCAGGGTCGACGCCGCCTCCTCGCCGACCTTCTCGGCGATGGTCGCGCGGATCTGCTCGACGGCCTGCTTGCCGATCGTGCCGGCGAGGTAGCTGTTCGCGTCGTTCGTCGACAGGATGATCTCGGCCTGGCGCGGTGCGTCGGTCTGCACCGACGCGAGCGCGTCGGAGAAGTCGGCGGGGAAGGTGATCGCGAAGTCGAAGCTCGAGTCGTCGAGCCCGGCCTCGGCCTCCTCGGCCGAGACCCGCTGCCAGTCGAACGCACCGTCGGCGACGAGCTCGTCGGCGATCTCCTCGCCGACGTTGCGCGCCTCGACCGCCTCGCCGGTGGCGCTCGTCGAGGCGGCGACGCCCTCGTCTTCCACGACGAGCGCGACCGGCACCTCGGCGAACTTCGCGTACGGGTCCTGGTTCGCCCAGAGGTAGAGCCCGCCGTAGAGCACGGGCACCGCGACGAGGGCGAGCAGGGCGAGCACCGACATCTTCGTGGAGGTCAGTCGCCGGAACTCGGCGGCGATCATCTGCGGGATCTTCACGCGATGCCTCCCTCGGCGAGCGGCAGGGTGTCGGCGTCGTCGAACTCCTCGGGGGAGTCGGGACCGTGCATGCGGGCGATCATCGCGGCGGCGCCGATCGCGGCGGCCGAGGCGTCGCCGGCGATCACGAGCACGGCGAACCCGCGGTCGGCGAGCTGCTTCGCGAGGCCCCACCACTCGGTCGGGTCGCCGCCGTGCCGGTCGGGCGAGACGATCACGAGCCCCTCGACGCCCTCGCGCAGGAGCGCGAGCTCGGTGAGC
Source organism: Agromyces sp. NPDC055658 (assembly GCF_053618155.1). NCBI lineage: Bacteria > Bacillati > Actinomycetota > Actinomycetes > Micrococcales > Microbacteriaceae > Agromyces > Agromyces sp. NPDC055658. The sequence continues at coordinate 4,645 of NZ_JBSHHD010000021.1, forward strand.
AGGCGCAGGCGCGTGAGCGGCGCGACGTTGGCGATCGGCGTGCGTGCGACGTCGTCGAGCCCGAGCTGGGCGAGCCAGCGCGACGCCGAGACGGGGTTCGACGGGACGCCCGCGAACATGAGCTCCTCGGCGGCGACGCCCGCGACGGTGACGTTCGGTGCGGGGTCGCAGACGTCGGGGGCGTCGACGAGCGCGATGCGACGGCGGATCGCCGAGGCATCCGCCTTGCCGTCGATCGTGACGGAACCCGCGTCGGGCCGCATGCGGCCCGAGGCGATGAGGCCGAGCACGGTGGGTCGCTGCTCGGTCTCGGCGCGCGCCAGCGTCGCACGGCCCGACTCGAAGCCGACCGTGGTGGCGCCGAGCGCCTGTGCGTCGCGACCCTTGGTGACGTCGCGGAGTTCGATTCTCATGCCGGCTCCTCGGAGGTCGCGAGCTCGGTGAGCTCGGGTGTGGTGAGCTCGGGGGTGTTGAGCTCGGGTGTGGTGAGCTCGGGGGTGGTGTCGATGAGGGCGCCCGCCTCGCGCCACGAGAGCCCGGCCGTGCCGAGCACCGAGAGCATGACGGCGCGCCGGGCCTCGGCCTGCGGCAGGGCGGTTCGGCCCGACTCGAGCAGCACGGCGAGCGCCGACTCCTCGATGAGGCGCGCGAGCAGCGAGGGTCGCAGGTCGTCGCGCACGGTGCCGTCGGCGACCCCGCGGGCGACGAGCGCGGCGAGGCGCTCGCGTACGGGCGCCAGGGCGGCGGCGACCCGCTCGACGTAGGGCTCGGAGAGCGCCATTCCGGCGAGCAGGCGCACGTGCTCGACGACGCCCCAGAGGCGCGAGCCGAGCAGGGCGAGCGCGACGGGCGTCGACTCGTGCTCGACGGTCGCGGCGACCGCGTTGAGTCGTGCGGTGCCGCGCTCGATGAGTGCGAGCACGAGCTCGTCGCGGCCCGCGAAGTGGCCGTAGACGGCGCGGCGGGAGAGGCCGGCGGCGGCGGCGATCGTCTCGAGCGAGGCGTCGGGCGCGACGGCGAGCGTCGCGGCGGCGGCGGTGATCAGGGCTTCGCGGTTCTCGGCCGCGTCCCGACGGGGCGCGCGGCGCTCCGCGTCGGTGACGGACGGCATGCCTCGAGCGTAACGAACTTGCACAATAGTGTGCAAGTTAATTCAGGCACCTCACAGCACGAGGCCCGACTCCCGCGATCCGCGCTGCGAGAGCGCGGTCGGGTGAGTCGGGCCTCGTCGAGTGGTGACGGTGAGCCGTGCGGTCTCAGTCGGTGCCGAGATCGAACGCCGCCGCCTCGATCGCGGCGTCGGTCGCGGCATCCGCAGCGTCGTCGGAGGCAGCGGCGATCGACGCCGCCTGTCCCTCGGCGAGGTCGCCGACCAGGGCCGCGGTGGCGCCGCCGACGATGCCGAGGTGCGCGTACTGCTCGAGGCGCGAGCGCGAGTCGGCGATGTCGAGGTTGCGCATCGTGAGCTGGCCGATGCGGTCTTCGGGGCCGAAGGCCGCATCGCCCACGCGCTCCATCGAGAGCTTCTCGGGCTGGTAGCTGAACGCCGGGCCCTCGGTGTTCAGGATCGTGTAGTCGTCGCCGCGGCGCAGGCGCACCGTGACCTCGCCCGTGACGGCCGAGGCGACCCAGCGCACGATCGACTCGCGCAGCATGAGCGACTGGGGGTCGAGCCAGCGGCCCTCGTACATGAGTCGGCCGAGACGGCGGCCCTCGTTGTGGTAGTTCGCGATCGTGTCCTCGTTGTGGATCGCGTTGAGCAGGCGCTCGTAGACGAGGTGCAGCAGCGCCATGCCCGGCGCCTCGTAGATGCCGCGCGACTTCGCCTCGATGATGCGGTTCTCGATCTGGTCGCTCATGCCGAGCCCGTGTCGGCCGCCGATGCGGTTCGCCTCGAGCACGAGCTCGACGGCGTCGTCGAAACGCACGCCGTTGATCGCGACCGGGCGGCCCTCCTCGAACCGCACGGTGACGTCTTCGGCGGGGATCTCGACCGACTCGTCCCAGAACTTCACGCCCATGATCGGCTCGACCGTCGTGATGCCGGCATCGAGCTCTTCGAGCACCTTCGCCTCGTGCGTCGCGCCCCAGATGTTCGCGTCGGTCGAGTACGCCTTCTCGGCGCTCGCGCGGTACGGCAGGTCGCGCTCCTGCAGCCACTCGCTCATCTCCTGGCGGCCGCCGAGCTCGGTGACGAACGCCGAGTCGAGCCACGGCTTGTAGATGCGCAGGCGCGGGTTGGCCATGAGGCCGTAGCGGTAGAACCGCTCGATGTCGTTGCCCTTGTAGGTCGAGCCGTCGCCCCAGATGTCGACGCCGTCCTCCATCATGGCGCGCACGAGCAGCGTGCCGGTGACCGCGCGACCGAGCGGGGTCGTGTTGAAGTACGTCTTGCCGCCCGAGCGGATGTGGAACGCGCCGCAGGCGAGGGCGACGAGGCCCTCTTCGACGAGTGCGGCGCGGCAGTCGACGAGTCGCGAGAGCTCGGCGCCGTACTCGAGCGCGCGGCCGGGAACGGCCTCGACGTCGGGCTCGTCGGGCTGGCCGAGGTCGGCCGTGTACGTGCACGGCACGGCGCCCTTCTCGCGCATCCACGCGACGGCGACGGAGGTGTCGAGACCTCCGGAGAAGGCGATGCCGACGCGCTCGCCGACGGGCAGGGAGGTGAGGACCTTCGACATGCCCTCCAGCCTACTTGGGCGTCCGGGTGCGTGACATCGGGGCGGATGCCGCGGCCGGTGGCCTTCCGGCGGTCGAGTAGCGACGGCGGAGCCGTTGAACCTCTCGCTCCCCCTACCACTTCTGCGATGGGGTCTGGGCTCGTCGCGTTTTCGTGCCGGCGGGAGAGGACCCCCGAACAGGGGGTGCCTTCGGCCGAGAAGTTGCCACTACGGTCGGCATTGGCGACAAGACCGGTGCTCACGCGACTGTATCGAACCTTTCCGAATTGCCCGAAAGGAAAGTCACAGTGATTCGACACTTTGCAGCCCGTGTAGTCGCAGTTCTCGGCGTCACAGCCCTGCTCCTCACAGCGGCCGGCCAGGTCGCTGTGGCCGACATGCATGTGGAGCCTGACGAGGAGCTGCCAATCGTCGAGCAGACTGACCTGGTCCTGCTGCTCGACGGCTCCGGTTCGATCAGCGCAACCGACTGGGACCTGCAGCTGGACGGGTATGCGGCCGCACTGCAGGATCGGGTGAACGTGCCGCTCGACAATTCGGTGGCGGTATCGGTTGTTCAGTGGTCGTACGTTGGTTCCACCACCCCGAGCACACGCGTCGAGATCCCGCTGACGCCGATTGGCTCGGAGCAGGATGTCAATGATTTGATCGCACAGGTGCGGGCGATCTCACAAATCGGCTCCAACACCAACCCCGGTGACGCGATCCGTACCGGCACGAACCAACTCCTCGCGAATGGTCGGCCTGCGGCAGATTGGACGCTCTGTATGTCGACCGACGGCGCCCGCAACTCGGGTGAGTCGATGTCGTCCGCAACTACGTATGCGAAGAGCGTTGGCGTGGACCGCTACAGCGTTGTCGCTGTCGAGGACGGGAGCTTCACCACTCCGGCGGCCATCGCCGCGTACGGCCCCTATGTGTTCGGTGGGGGAACGGTGACAGTGGCGCGGACAACCACCGAGTTCACCTCGTTGATCTCGGGGTGTCTGACCGATCCACTCCGCGTTGAAGCGATCGAGGTTAACCAGGTCCTCCAAGATTGGGACAACTCGGTGCCGCTCGTGCAGGGGCGTCCGACACTGGTTCGAGCCTTTCTCGAAACCCAAGCGGATGAGGCCGTTCGGACCAACGGCCGGCTGCACGTATATTCCGACGGCGTCGAACTTTCGGGCAGCCCGCTGACGTCGCTCAACCCGAGCACTGGTGTGCTGGTCGACGAGAACGCGGTCGAGGACCGCAGCACTGTGAATGACAGTCTGAATTTCGCCCTTCCCATCAGTTGGACCTTCGAGGAGTCGCTGGAACTCGCGGTTGAATTGCCGGGCGGCGTCACGTGCGACGCGGACCTGACGGGTGTGAACGCGCAATGCTCCGAGACAGTGGGGTTCGTCGGGGGATTTGCAGCAGACCTCGAGTACCGCGCGATTAGCTTCGAGGAGAATGGTGAACTGGTCGAACCGACGATGGGCGACTTGTGGGAACAGCATGAGCGGTTCATTGCATCGTCGCCGAGCGCCGGGTGGAGCGCTGATTTCACCACACTTTCTGTCGATGAACGGCCGACGGACCTTGGTGCTCTGAATGAGAAGTTGCAGGCGGCGAAGGACCTCGCAGACGCGCCGAAGGAGCAGCGCTGGTACGGGGTCATCCGCGGCTCAAGCAGCGGCGCCGATTACGGTGGGCTCTCGACGCGCGGGGTGGCGTCAGGCTTCGATGAATTCCTCGAGGGCGAGTTCGACAGCGGCCATGCGCGCAACCGAGTCGTCCACGAACTCGGTCATTCGTATGGCCTGCACCATAGTGTCAACGCCGCGGAGAACGGCTGGACGAAGATCCTCTGGGTCTTCAACGAAATGAAGAAGGGCTGGTGCACGGAGGTTGCCGACGCCAGTGCCGATGACTACCCCCATTGGACCACGAAGACCAATGGTGACACCGTCGCGGCGCTTGGCCCGATCGGCGATCCGCGGAGTGAGGTCTGGGGTATCGACCCGCGCTACCTCGACTCGGACGATGATCTGTTCCTCTCCGCCCCCCAAACGAACACTTCTCTGATGTCGTATTGCAGGTCGGATGACCAGGGTGGGCAGGCGCGATGGATCGGGAAGCGCGACTACCTGCAGTTGCTCACCGACGACCGTGCACCGATCATCGGTGATCTCGACGCGGGTGCCGGGGAAACCATTCGTGGGGTGATCGCTGCTGATGGGCTGAGCGCCGAACTCGCGCCCGCGCTCAGCGTTGACTTCGCCCCCACCGCGGACGATCCGACGGGCACACACGCGGTGGTGCTCCGCGACGACTCCGGGGCAGAGTTGTGGCGGACCAGGTTCACGCCGATTAGCAACCATGGTGATTCGGGGATTGGTGGTGACGTCGCGGCTGCGCCGTCGACCTTCAATGTCGTGGTTCCGCAGGGCCTGATGAGTGCGACGCTCGTTGAGGTCGTTTCCGCGAACGCGACCTTGGCCAGCGGCACCGTCTCATCCAACTCGCCACAGGTAATGGTTTCGCCGCCAACCGGTGGAACGTCAGATCGCGTCACGTTCACTTGGACATCATCGGACGCCGACAGCGACGCACTCCGTCACACCGTCCTCTACAGCACGGATGACGGCGCAACGTGGAACCCGATCGGCATTGACCTTCCGGGAGCCTCGATGTCGGTCGCACGATGGTCGCTGCCGGGAAGCAGCACCGCTCGGATCCGCGTGATCGCCAGCGACGGCCTGCGAAGCGCCGTTGCAACATCCTCGACGTTCACCCTCCCGAACCTCGTGCCGATACTGAATATCGACAGTCCGACGAACGGGTTCGTCGCCACCGGCGCACAGAGCATTCCGCTCACCGCGACTGCGACCGATGCCGAAGACGGTCCGCTGGACGGCACCATCATGTGGAATTCGGATCTCGATGGGCAACTCGGAACTGGCTCTGACCTGGTGCAACGTGCTGACCTGCTCAGCGAAGGTACCCACCAGATCACCGCGACCGCGACCGACACCACCGGTGCTACCGCGACCGCGAGCGTAACGATCACGATCCAACGGGTCGCGGCGCCGGAGCCCCCCGGATCCGACTACGTGTTCGCTGGGTTCGAGCCGCCGGTCGCCCCCGGAGGGAGCGTCAATGCCGGGCGCACGATTCCGATCAAGTGGACGATTACCGGCGCTGACGTGAGCGGCTCGACGGTCCTTTCCGGCGCGTTCACTGTTTCCGGCGCGACGTATGACATGGTGCGCTCCGGGGGAACCTGGCACGTCAACGCGGCAACACCGAAATCTTGGGCCGGCACCACCAAGACATTCCGAGTCGTCCTCGACGACTTCTCAATATACGAGTTCAACGTGATCCTCCGATGACGTCCGCCGGAGGCCGCGCAGCCTTCTCGATCGTGATGCTGGCGCTTGCCATCGGGCTGCTCACGGCGTGCGGACCCACGCCAGCCGGCACGGGTGGTCTGGTCGGCCGGATGTATGGTCTCGACGATGTGGGAGTCGGGGGTAAGTACGCCGTCGGTGGTGGCGGGCTGGCGGTCCTCCCCATCGAGGTGATGGATGGGTCATTTTGGGAACTCACGGGCGAGGAACCGATCTCGGACTCCCAGCAATGGGTCTCCGTCGTGGGGACGCTGAGCGAGTCGGACGTTTCAGAACTCGGTGGCACGGTGTCCCCCATTGAAGAAGACGGCGACTTCCGGATCACCGCGCCACCGGGCGAGTATGCCGTCTGTTATTGGATGCAGCGGATCGGTGGCGGCGTGTCCGGCTGCTCTGAACTTGAACTGCCCCGCGAGGGTGAACTCGCCGCCACGTATGGCGAGGGCGGCTTCCGCATTGCAGTGAAGTAGGTATTGCGTGGCTCGTGTCGAAGCCTCGCGACGGGGTCTCGATACGCTTCGCTACTCGACCACCGGCTGAGGGTCTCGATACGGCGCTTCGCGCCTACTCGACCGGCTTCGAATGGTCGAAATGGGCCCCGCGATAAGGTGGAGTGTGACTCCCAAGAAAACAGCACCCGGGCCTGCCGCGGCGCTCGCCGATGAGCCCGAGGTCCGCCAAGCGCTGGCGGAGGCCGATCGCGCCGCCGTGGCCGGCGTCGTCTCGGAGCATCCCGCATCGCCCCTCGCCTGGGCCGAGCTCGCCGATCTCGCCGACTCCGAGGGTCGCCCGCTCGAGGCCTACGCCTTCGCCGCGGCATCCGCCGAGCTCGCCCGCGCGCAGCTCGCGGCCGCCGGCTGGCAGCCCGGCACCGCCGTGCCGTGGGCCGACGAGCCGAACCGCGCGTACCTGCGCGCCCTCGACACGCAGCGCCGCGCCGCCGAGGCGCTCGGTCTCGCCGACCAGGCCGCCCGGCTCGCCGACGAGCTGCGCAGCGCCGACGCCGAGGCGCCCGCTCGCATCGCGAGCGAGTTCACGCCGACCCAGCTCATCACGATCGTTCCGGCCGAGCAGCCGGCAGAAGGGGAGCGCTGACATGCCCGCAGCCGTACTCATCGGTGCACAGTGGGGCGACGAGGGCAAGGGCAAGGCGACCGACCTGCTCGGCTCGCGCCTCGACTACGTCGTCAAGTTCAACGGCGGCAACAACGCGGGTCACACCGTGGTCGTCGGCGAAGAGAAGTACGCGCTGCACCTGCTGCCGTCCGGCATCCTGACGCCGGGCGTCACGCCGGTCATCGGCAATGGCGTCGTGGTCGACGTCGAGGTGCTGTTCGAAGAGCTCGAGGGCCTCGAGGCTCGCGGGGTGGATGTCTCGAAGCTGCGCATCTCGGCCAACGCGCACCTCATCACCCAGTACCACCGCGTGCTCGACAAGGTCACCGAGCGCTTCCTCGGCAAGCGGCAGATCGGCACCACGGGTCGCGGCATCGGCCCGAGCTACGCCGACAAGATCAACCGCGTCGGCATCCGCATGCAGGACCTCTTCGACGAGAACATCCTGCGTCAGAAGGTCGAGGGCGCGCTCGACCAGAAGAACCACCTGCTCGTGAAGGTCTACAACCGGCGGGCGATCGGCGTCGACGAGATCGTCGACGAACTGCTCTCCTACGTCGACCGGCTCCGTCCCATGGTCACCGACACGTCTCTGCTGCTGCACCGTGCGCTCGAGGCGGGCGAGACCGTGCTCTTCGAGGGCGGCCAGGCGACGATGCTCGACGTCGACCACGGCACCTACCCGTTCGTCACCTCGTCGAACGCGACGAGCGGTGGGGCCGTGACCGGGTCGGGCATCGCCCCGAACCGCATCGACCGCGTCATCGCGGTCGTGAAGGCCTACACGACGCGCGTCGGCGCGGGTCCCTTCCCGACCGAGCTCTTCGACGAGTGGGGCGACTTCCTCACCGAGCAGGGGCACGAGTTCGGCACGACCACGGGCCGCAAGCGCCGCACCGGCTGGTACGACGCGCCGATCGCGCGCTACGCCTCGCGCATCAACGGCGTCACCGACTTCGTGCTCACGAAGCTCGACGTGCTCACCGGCGTCGAGAAGATCCCCGTCTGCGTCGCCTACGACGTCGACGGCGAGCGGTTCGACGAGGTGCCCGTTTCGCAGAGCGACTTCCACCACGCGAAGCCGGTCTACGAGGAGTTCCCCGGCTGGAGCGAGGACATCTCGGGCGCGCGCGAGTTCGCCGACCTCCCCGCGAACGCGCAGGCCTACGTGCGCGAGCTCGAGGCGATGAGCGGGTCGCGCATCTCGGCCATCGGCGTCGGCCCGGGGCGCGACGAGATCGTGCAGCTGCACGACCTGCTCGGCTGATCGCCCCGGGGTTCCCCGGGACTTCTCCCGCCGATAGGGTCGGATTCGGGTGCACGCGCTCTACCGTGCGCCCGAAGCGGTCCCGACGGCCGCGGGCAGGGGGAGTAGATGTCGATCGTCCGTCGTACGCTCGCGGGGGTCGCCGCGATACTCATGGCGGTTGGGCTTGCGGCACCGGCGGCCGCGCCGGCGTTCGCGGCACCCGACGATGCCGAGTTCATCGTCACGAAGTCGATCAACCCGAACAACTCGCCCTACGCGCCGGGTGACCAGTTCAGCTACACGATCGAGCTGACCTGCAACAGCAACCTCGTCGACACGTGCGTCAACGCCGAACTGAACGACACGCTGCCCGCCCCGCTCGTCTTCGACCCGTCGATCGAGCCGCCCGTCGAGGTCTTCGGCGGCGGCAGCTCGACGGTCGCCGTCGACGGCTCCGACTTCACCGTCGACTTCACGACCGACGGATCGGCGGGCACCGGCCAACCCGCCGGGTCGAAGGCGACGGTCACGGTCTTCGTGCAGATCCCCGCCGACATCAGCGCTGACTACAACGACGCCGAGATCGTCAACACCGCGACGGCGACCGCCGACAACGCGCTCACCGTCGAGGACGGCGAGGCCATCACCATCGAGGTGCCCGAGGTGCTCGATTCGACCGTCACGAAATCGGTCGACGATCACCAGCCCGACGGCACCCCCGGCGTGCCCGCGCTGCCCGGCCAGCCGGTCGACTACACGATCGGCGGCGGCAACGCCTCGAACCGGTCGGTCGACGAGATCGTCGTGCAGGACCCGGCCGACGGCGTCGCGAGCCCGTTCGACGGCTACTTCGACTTCACCGGCATCACCTCGATCACCCCGCCCGCCGGCGCCGACCAGGTCGAGATCGAATGGCTCGACGCCGACGGCAACTGGACGTCGGCGTACGGGCCGGGGCCGATCCCGGCCGATCCCTCCGGCATCCCGGTGGGGGTGCCGCAGGAAGACGTGAAGGGACTCCGCTTCACGTTCAGCTCGTCGACGGGCGACCAGCTGCCGCCGTCGGGCGACGAGCCCGCCGAGATCGGCATCGGCGCCGTGACGAACGACGCCGTGCTCGACATCCCGATCGACCAGTCGGTCGACGTGCCGAACACGGCGTCGTCGAACGTCGTGGTGCACGACACCGCGAGCCCGCCGAAGACGGCGCCCGGCGATGTCGTCATCTCGAACACCGGCCCGTTCGTCGAGGTCACGAAGAACTTCGCCAATCCGAACCTGCTCGCCGGGCAGCGGACCACCGCGACGATCGAGGCGACCAACGGCTTCCGGCCGGTGACCGAGATGGTCATCCAGGAGCCCACGCCGGGGCAGCCCGATCTCGCCGACCAGGGGCTCACGTTCGCCGGCTTCACGAGCGGTGTCGTGTGGCCGCCGAACGCGACCGGTGCGACGGTGACGTACGTGTACGCCGACGGGCAGACCGAGACGCTCACGGCCGACACCGCGAACACGCTGCCCGACCCCGAGCTCGAAGGCGCGAGCGAGGTGGTCGGCTTCACCGTCACCTTCACGGGACCGATCATCCAGAACGGCACGGCGACCGTGCCGTTCGACGTCGTCGCGCAGCCCGTCGACGGCGAGGACGTCACGACCACCAACGAGACGACCTCGATCGTCACCGACCAGACGGGCAAGAGCGGCGACGACTCGGCGAGCGATGACGTCACCCGGCAGCCGGGGCGGGTCTCGACGACGATCGACAAGAACATCGCCCGCGACTCGCAGTGGGCCGTGCCGGGCTCGACGACCGACGTCAGCTTCATCGCGCACGTGAACGACCAGGGCGCGAACGCATCGACGGTCGGCTCCGACGTGCTCGTGGTGAGCGACCCGGCCGACCCGCAGGCGGGCGTCGTCGATCCGTTCTGGAACACGTTCGACCTCACCCAGATCGTGGCCGGGGTGCCGGCGAACGCGGACCTCCAGGTGAACTACTGGAACGGCAGCGAATGGCTGCCGCTGCCCGGCGGCCAGCTCGACGGCGAGGGGACGCTCGTGCTCGCGGTGCCGGGCGGAACCGCCCCGGTCACGCAGGACCAGATCCAGGGCATCCAGTTCGTCTACACGCCGAAAGAGGGCGAGCTGCTGCCGCCCGGCTTCGAGGTGGCGCCCTCGATCACGGTGGAGACGCGCGACCAGTTCCGCGACGGTTCCGGCTCGGTCGCGGATGCCGCGGCGGAGGCCGACCCGCTGACGGTGCCGAACCTGGCCGGCTCCGAGGTGCACAACGACAACGACGTCACGCCCGACGACAACACCGCGACCGACGGCGACGCGATCGACCTCAACCCGATCGACGGCGGCGAAGGCCCCGATCTCTTCGAGAAGCACTGGATCGTCGACCCGGCCGATCCGCTCTTCGCGTTCAGCGGCGACCGGCGCACCGCCCGCATCTCGTGGTCGACCGAGGGCCTGCCGTTCGACACCGTCGCGATCACCGACGACCCGACCGCCGGGCCCGGCTACGACGATGCGGCGATCGCGAGCTCGGCCTTCGATGCATGGAACCTGGTCGAGATCGCACCGATCGACGCGAGCCTCGACCCCTCGATGCAGTACGACCGGGTGTCGAAGGTCGAGCTGTTCGAGTTCGACGACGCCGCCGGCACCGGCGAGTGGGTCGACATCACGAGCAAGGCGTGCGCGACGGCGGCCGACTGCGACGGTGCGTTCCCCGGCTACACGCTCGACGACGGTGAGGTCGCCTCGACGAGGGCCGTGCGCCTCACCTACGCCGAGGGCTCGGCCCGCGGCGGCGCCGGGCAGCCCACCTCGGGCTCGGGCGTCGCAACCTCCTACGACCACGATCGCGACCTCGACCTCGTCTTCGAGCTGCGCGACTTCAAGCGCAGCGACGGCGGCCCGGTGACGGGCACCCTCCACGCCGAGGACTTCAACTCCGGTCAGCCCGGAGTGGTCGACAACACGGCCGAGATCGAGGGGGAGGGGCCGCAGCCGATCACCCAGACGGACTCCGACCTCATCACGATCCTCGACTCCACGGTGAACGTGTCGGTCACGAAGCAGTTCGACCAGGACAACCTGCCCATCCCGCCGGTCACGACGCCCGCCGACACCTACCCGCTCGTGAACGCGACGATCACCGCGCGGAACGAGACCGAAGCCGAGGTGCAGACCCTCACCATCACCGACCCGGCCCCCGGGGGCGCGACGAACGCGTACGAGTTCCTGAACCTCTTCGCGATCGACACGATCTCGGTGCCCGAGGCTGCGACCGAATCGACGGTGACCCTCACCCGGGAAGGGGGAGCCACCACCGACTACACGATCGCCGAGGCCCTCGCCCTCGCGCCGGCCGACCTCGCCGACGTGATCGGCTTCTCGGTCGTGCACACCGACGCCGACGACGTCGCGATCGAGTCCAAGGCGACGGCGTCGGTCGTGCTCACCTTCCAGCTGCGCAAGACGGAGCGCAGCAATCCGGCGAACCCGGTGACGACGGCCGACATCGCGACGAACGTCGCGGGCGCCGAGGTGCAGCGGCCGGGCGACGACGCCGACATCGACACCGCTGCCGGCACGGCCACCGACACGCTGCCGTTCGCCGCCGCGAGCTACGGCGTGGTGGCGACGAAGGACATCGTGACGCAGTCGACCTCGGCCGACCCGAACGACCGGGTCGAGAACGAGCCGCGCGAGGGCTACACGATCACGCTCACGGGCCAGCCGACCGGCAACGTGCGCACGACCGTGCTCACGATCACCGACGACGACCCGACGTTCTGGAACCAGTTCGAGTTCGCGTCGTTCCCGCAGGCGACCCTTCCGAGTCCGGTCCGCCAGGTCCGGGTCTCCGCGCTCACCGGCGTCGACTACGCCTTCGACACGGGCACGAACGTGCTGAGCCAGGCCTGCGAGGGTTCGACCGACCTGACAGCCTGCTGGACCGTCGGCGAGTGGCAGACGGCCGACTCGGGCGGCAGCGTCCTGCCCGTGCTGCCCAGCGGGGTCGCCGAGGGCGAGGTGCTCGGCCTGCGCTTCGAGTTCCGCGTCGACGACGCGGCCTCGAACTGGGAGAACCCGATCAACCCGATCGTGCCGATCGCGTTCACGGCGAACCAGCTCGTCGATCTGCGGTACGGCCCCGGCGGCGAGACCGATGTGCCCGTCCCGACGACCCAACCGGGTATCGACGTGCCGGTCGCCCCGGGCGAGACCGCGCCAGGCACCACGACCGACACGGTCGATGTGCACGGCGAAGGATCGTGGACGACCGACGGCGGCACGCAGTGGTCGGCCGACGCCGACGCGACCGACGAGACCGTGCTGAAGCACCTCGCGAACGGCATCGGTGTCGTCAAGACGCCGGGCAACGGAAGCGACGGTTCCGCCTCGCAGCAGTTCCCGCCATCGGGCACGATCCCGTACAAGATGACGGTCACGAACACTGGGCAGTGGCCGATCACGGGGCTCGAGCTCACCGACCAGGTCGCGACCGACGCTGGCGGCTCGCTGCTCGTGCCGAGCCCGACCGTCACCCCGACGTTCGGGTTCACGCTGACCGCCGCCGACGGCACGGTTCTCGACGCATCCGGGTTCGCCGGCGACCTCGACACCACGACCGGACTCGTCACGATCACGGTGCCCGACGGGTTCGTCTTCAACCCGGGCGACCGGCTCCTGATCTCCGCTGCGCTGCAGTTCCGCCCTGGTCTCCCCCCGGGCACGCCCGTCGGGAACACCGTCACCGCGACGAGCGACCGCATCTTCGACACGTGCGACTCGACGAGCCTCGGCACGATCACGAATCCGCAGGCGACCGAGGTCGAGAGCTGCGCGTCGAACACCACCGTGAACCCGACCGCGGCCGCGCCGATCACGCTCCTCAAATCGGTGAAGGGCACCGCCGCGGGCGTGCCGGGGGCCGCTTCCGGCGATGCGAACTACGACGACCTCGGGGTGCTCAACAACACCGGCCCGGCCGAGGGCTGCGCCGAGCCCAACTCCACGGTGGCCGGCTACTACCGCAACAACTGCGTGCCGATCACCCGCCCCGGCGGTGTCGCGACGTGGTTGCTCACCTTCCGCAACCTCGGCAACATCGCCGCCGAGTCGGTCGCGGGCATCGATGTGCTGCCGGCGCCGGGCGACACGGGCGTCACGGTCGGAACGGCCCGCGGGTCGCAGTGGTCGCCGATCTTCCTCGGCAACGTGCAGATCCCGCCGGCCGGTCCCACGGCAGGCGCGGTGCTGACCACGTACTACCTGACGACGGTGCCGAACCGCGCCTGCAATGCCAAGGACATCGAGTGGAGCGCTCGCGCCGGCGCCATGCCGACGAGCGACCCGTGCTACCCCGATGTCAGCACCCGCGACTGGATCGCGTTCGACAGCGCGACGCCGGCGGCCGAGCTGGCCCAGGCGAAGGCGATGAAGGCGGTCGTGACCTGGCCCGAAGGCGAAGGGCTCGCCCCGGGCGCCACCGGCCAGCTCGCCTTCGACACCCGGACGCCGTACTCCACCCCGGCCGCGGTCGACAGCGGCCTGCCGATCGCCTGGAACGCGGTCGCGGCGGGCTCGCGCGCCGACTTCAACGGGGCGGAGATCTACCAGGGTCCGGTCGAGCCGGTGCGTTCGGGCATCGCGGTGCCGACGGGCGAGATCGCGCTCGAGAAGGCGGTCGACGTGCCGGCGGACTGGCCGGACACCGCTCCGCTGCCCGACTCGTACGACTTCACGGTGCAGTGCACCTCGGGCGGCGAGACGGTGAACCTCGTCGGCGCCGACGGGCAGCCGGTGCCCCCGGCGACCGTGCCGGCCGACGGCACCGTCGTCGACTACGGCACGGGCACGAACCTGCCCCTCTACTCCGAGTGCAGCGTGCAGGAGGTGCCTTCGCAGGGTTCGACCGTGACGTACGACCCCGCCGATGCGGGCGACCCGACGCGGTCGGGCGCCGTCGAGGCGAAGCGGGACCTCAGCGGGCTCGAGAACGTGCACCACGGGGCCCCCGCCGACGGCGACCTCGCGCAGGTGACGGTCACGAACACCTACCAGCTGGGCGGGTTCTCGGTCGAGAAGGCGGTGGTCGACGGCGGTGCCGTCGACCAGGACGGCAACCCGATCGCGTACGACCCCGAGTTCGCATTCACCGCGAGCTGCACCTTCCTCGGCGAGGAGGTCGTGCCCGAGGCCGACCGCACGTTCACGCTGCACGAGGGGGAGGCGAAGGAGTTCGCCGCCCTCCCGGTCGGTGCCGACTGCACCGTCGTCGAGACCGACGCGGGCGGCTCGACCGGCACGACGATCGTCGTGACCGAGTACGGCGAGGAGACGCAGAGCGTCGACGGGTACCTGGTCGACTTCGCGATCCAGCCCGACGGCGACAACATGCACGCGACGCTCGTCGCAGTGACGAACACCTACACGGTGGGCTCGATCGCGATCACGAAGGACGTCACCGGCGCGGGCGCCGAGGCCTGGGCCGCCGACGTGTTCGAGGTGCGGCTCGTCTGCACCTGGGACGAGGCGACCGCGAACCCGGTCTACGACGACACCCGCACGATCGCCGACGGCGAGACCTGGACGGTCGGAAACCTGCCGACGGGCGCCGAGTGCACCGTGACCGAGCCCGACGCCGGCGGCGCGACCGAGGTGACGATCACTCCGTCCCAACCGGTCGTGATCGGTGTCGCCGGCGACGAGGGCGACCCCGTCGAGGTCACGGTCGCGAACGACTACCGCGTGGGCGGCTTCGACGTCGAGAAGACGGTGTCGGGCCCGGGTGCTGGCTTCAGCGAGGGCGTCGACTTCGCGTTCGGCTACGTGTGCACGTACGACGGAGAGACGGTCGGCGAGGGCACGCTCGCGGTCACGGGCGACGGAACGGCCGGGCCCCTCACGAGCGACACCGTCACCGGACTGCCCGTCGGCACCGAGTGCGTCGTCACCGAGACCGACGGCGGCGGCGCCGACTCGCTGCCCGAACCGGTGGCGGTGACGATCCCCGACGAGGCCGACGGGGTGGCGCAGGTCGCGACCGCTGAACTCGACAACCACTTCTCGGCGGGCACGGTCTCGGTGACGAAGGAGCTCGCCGGCGAGGCATCCGACGACCCCGACTTCGTCGACGCGACCTACACGGTGCATGTCACCTGCGCGCTCACCGACGGCGGCGACCCGCTCTTCGACGGCGACGTCGAGGTGACGGGAAGCGGCGAGACCGTCACGGTCACCGACGCGGCGACGGGCGACCCGCTGCTGCTGCCGGTCGGCACGCACTGCTGGGGCGAGGAGACCGACGACGGCGGAGCGACCGACTCGAGCGTCGACTTCGACTCGTTCGACGACGCGGTCATCGTCGTCGCCGAGGAGGGCGACGAGGTGCAGGAGCTCGCGATCACCGCGACGAACACCTTCGACCTCGCCGACCTCGTGATCGAGAAGGAGCTCGACGGCGACGCGGCCTCGTACGCCGAGGGCAAGACGTTCGAGATCCTCGTGACCTGCACGCTCGACCGGGGGCCCGCGAACGACCCGATCGTGACCTACGATCAGGAGCCGGTCGAGCTGCAGGGCGGTGAGCAGGCGACGCTCGGCGACATCCCGATCGGGTCGGACTGCTTCGCCGAAGAGCCCGACGGGCAGGGCGCCTGGGCCATCGAGATCAGCGCGACCGCCGACGACCCCGTCGTCGTCGACGGCGGTGAGACGCCCATCACGATCACGGTGACGAACGTCTTCCCCGACGCCGGATTCACGGTCACGAAGACCGTCGAGACCGCCGCCGTCGACCAGAACGGCGACCCGATCACGACCGACCTGCTGTTCCGCTTCTCCGCCGTCTGCACCTTCGACGGCGAGACCGTGCTCGACGAGGAGTTCCTGCTGCGCACGGGCGAGGAGAAGACCTTCAGCGGCCTGCCCGCCGGCTCCGAGTGCACCGTCGAGGAGACCGCGTCGCGCGGCGCAGACACGACGATCGTGGTGACCCAGAACGGCGTCGATGACGACCTCGGGGCGGTGACGAGCGCCGACTTCACGCTGCAGCCCGACGTCGACGACGAACTCGTGACGGTCGTCGCCGTGACGAACCGCTACCCGGTCGGCTCGGTCGAGGTCGTGAAGACGGTGACGGGCTCCGGGGCGGACGCATGGGGTGGTACCTTCGGCGACTTCGACGTGCGCATGATCTGCACCCACCCGCAAGCGGTGCCCGACGTCGTCTACGACGCCACGCACACCCTCACGAAGGACGCCCCGGGCGACGTCTGGCTCGTCGAGAACCTCGTGACGGGCGCCGAGTGCTCCGTCGCCGAGGTCGACGACGGCGGCGCGACCGAGTCGACGGTGACCCCCGACACCTTCATCGTCGGCGACGACGCGGACGAGCAGGGGCCGATCGAGGTCGACATCGTGAACGACTTCCGAACGGGCGCGCTGAACGTGCTCAAGCACGTCGCGGGCCCAGGCGCCCCGGCGTTCTCAGAGGGCGAGTACAGGTTCCAGGTGGTCTGCACCTACGAGGAGCAGACGGTTGTCGACCAGGAGCTCGTCGTCGAGAGCGACGGCGGCGAGGGCCCGTTCACGAGCGACACGATCGCCGGCATCCCCGTCGGCGCCGAGTGCGTGGTGACCGAGACCGACGCAGGAGCCGCCGACGAACCGGCCGCGCCCGTGACCGTCACGATCGCCGACCAGGCGGAGGAGGGCGTCGAGACCGTCGTCACCGCCGGGTTCGTGAACGAGTTCTCGCAGGGAACGGTCGAGCTTGCGAAGGAGGTCGACGGCGAGGCCGCCGAGGCCGAGTGGGTGGCCGACACGGTCTTCACCGTGCAGGTGACCTGCCAGGTCGAGGTGGCCGGCCAGCTCGTGACGCTCTACGACGCGCCGGTCGAGCTCACCGCCGGTGAGACGGTCGAGATCGTCGACGCCGAGGGCGCCCCGGTGCAACTGCCGCTCGACACGCACTGCTTCGGTGTCGAGACCGATTCGGGCGGCGCGACCGCGTCGAGCGTCGACTTCGACTCGTACGACAACGCGGCGATCGTCGTCGAGCAGGGCACCGCCCAGCGCCTCACGATCATGGCGACCAACACCTTCGAGACCGGCACGCTCGCGCTCGAGAAGACGGTGTCGGGCACGACCGGGCAGGCCGACGGCAAGACGTTCGAGATCGCCGTCATGTGCGTGTTCGACCGCGGCGACGGCGACCCCGACTACGTCGCGCTCGACGAGGCGGTGTCGATCACGGCCGGCGAGACGAAGACCTTCGACGACCTGCCGGTCGGTGCCGACTGCTGGGCCGAGGAGACCGACGCGGGAGGGGCCGTCGAGGTGACGGTGAGCGCCACCGAGGCGAACCCCGTCGTCGTCGGCTCCGACGAGGCGGTGACGATCACGGTCGACAACCGGTTCGACGCACCGATCCCGTCGACCGGTGTCGACGGGATCGAGGCGCGGCTGACGCTCGCGCTGCTGCTCGTCGGGGGCGGGCTGGCGGCGATCGCCTTCGTCGTGATCCGTCGTCGCAGGCGCCGGGCGTGACGGGCCGGCCGCCCCCTACTCGGGTGAACCGAGCGGCCCGGTGCCCGTGCCGTCGGGCACCGTGCGCACGTCGAGCAGTTCCTCCCGGCCGCTGCCGCCCGAGACCGCGACCGTCAGCACGGGCCCGACCCCGCGGGCGTAGAACTTCAGCTCCTCGACATCGGGCTCGAGCGGCGTCGTGTCGCGCGTGAGCAGCGCGCCGTCGTAGGCGCCGTACGGCACCTCGACGAGCTCGTCGACGCCGAGCACCGCGCCAGCGTCCTCCGCCTCGCCCTCGAGGTACTCCTGCCGGTAGGCCATGCCGGGCCGCGGCCGGGCGGGGAGTGCGATGCCCGGCTGCGCCCCGTCGACGCCCGCCTCGAAGCTGCCCTCGGTCGAGACCATCTCGCCGTGCTCGAACTCGGCGGTCTGCTCGCCGAGGTACCAGATGTTCCCCGCCCTGTCCTGCGCGTACCAGTCGAAGGTGTCCTCGACGAGCTCGCCGCCCCGACTCACGGTGTCGCGCACGACCCGCGCCTCGACGCCGTTCGCGACGACCTTCGTCTCGGAGGTCACGGTCACCCGGACGGTGAGGTCGCCGTCGGGGTCGCTCTCCCGGTACACCCACTGCGTGCCGGGCTTCATCGGCCAGTAGGGGTTGTCGATGTCGGTCGTGAACTCGTCAGGATCGAGGTCGACCGGTTCGTCGCCGACGGGCAGCGACCGGTGGTGATGCAGGGGCATCGACGGCGGCAGGGCGATCGGCGGAGCGACGCAGCCGGACATGAGCAGCGCGCTCGCCGCGACGACGGCGAGTGCAAGCGCCTTGCCGAGCGCGCCCATCGGTTGCCTCGATTCCCGCGTTCCCGAGTGTGGCTTCCTCCAGCATCCGCCGGTCGGTCGGGCCTCGCGACCGCGCAGCGCCATTCGTCCCGCGTCGGGCGCGGAAGGGGGCGGATGCCTCCCCGCGCCCTCCGGCGTTCGGGCGAGGCATCCGCCCCCTCGTGGTCACCGCGCCGTGCGGGGCGCGCCGTTCCGGCTGAGCCGGTTACTCGTTGCCGACGGCGCCGTCGGCGGCGTCGCGGGCACCCTCGATGTGCTCGTCGAACTTGCCGCCCGTGACCTTCTTCGCGAAGTCGGCCACGCCGTCGAGCACCGAGTCGCTGATGCCCTCGGCCTGCTCGCTCTTCAGCGCGTCGTCGATCTTGTCCTTGTTCTTCTCGTAGAACTCGCCGGCCTGCTTGGCCGCGTCGTCGATGGCCCCCATGGGTGCGCCTTTCGTTCGGTGATCGGACCCGGTCATCGTCGCACGCCCTCGGGTCCGCTGGGAAGACCCCGTCGCAGCCGCCTCGCCGGGCGGCACGCCGGTCGACTCGGCGTGGCAGACTCGATCGGGTGACCGCCGCCCCGCCCGCCGCGACCGTGCCCGCCCCGACCGAACTGCGAGGGCGCTTCGTGCGCCTCACTCCGCTGACCGAGACCGACCTGCCCGACCTCGTCGAGCCGCTCGCGCGGCCCGAGGTCTTCGCCGGCGGCTACGGCGGCGGACCGGCGGGTCTGCCCGACGGCCGCGACGCGTTCGTCGACTGGG
Organism: Agromyces sp. NPDC055658; assembly: GCF_053618155.1. Classification (NCBI taxonomy): domain Bacteria; kingdom Bacillati; phylum Actinomycetota; class Actinomycetes; order Micrococcales; family Microbacteriaceae; genus Agromyces; species Agromyces sp. NPDC055658. The sequence continues at coordinate 24,211 of NZ_JBSHHD010000021.1, forward strand.
CGCGCCGCTACTACCTCGGCGGCGGTGACGGCGGGGGCGACGCACGGCCGTTCGTGGTGCGCATCCAAGGCGGCATCGACGACGGCACGGTCGTCGGCGCCACGAAGCTCGCCGACTTCGACGTCGTGAACGAGTCGACGCACATCGGCTGGACGGCGTACCACCCGCGGGTGTGGGGCAGCGCGGTGAACCCCGAGGCGAAGCTGCTGCTGCTCGACCATGCGTTCTCGCACGGATTCGGGCGGGTGAAGATCCAGGCCGACTCGGCGAACGGGCGCTCGCGCGCGGCCATCGAGAAGCTCGGCGCCAAGCTCGACGGCGTCATGCGCCGCGACAAGCGCCGGGCCGACGGCACGTGGCGCTCGAGCGCCGTCTATTCGGTCGTCATCGACGAATGGCCCGAGGTGCGCGCCGGGCTCGAGGCCCGGCTCGCGACCTTCGGGTGACCGCCCGTCCGGGCGGGCACCTGGCGCGTCACCCCAGCAGCTCGAGCACGCCGTCGACGAGCGCCGCGGCGCCCCCGACGTAGGCGATCACGACGACCGCGAGCCGTGCCGCCCGGTGGCTGACCCTGGGCGCGAGCCATTCGCCGATGAGCAGCCCGACGAGGAGCGCGCCGATCACGAAGGGCCACGCCGCGGGGTCGAGCGACGGCCAGCTCCACCCGGTCGCGACGAACTTGCCGAGGAGCGCCGCCGAGCCGATCACGATGAAGTACGCCTGCGCGGTCGCGGCGAACCCCGCCTGCGGCCAGCGCGTCGCGACGGCGTACACGCTGAGCGCGGGGCCGCCCACGCCGGCCGAGGCGTTCATGAAGCCCGAGGCGGCGCCCGCGATGATCGCTGGCGCGGGGCCGGTGGCCGCATCGTCGGACGGTGCGGCCGCCGTGCGGGTCACGACGAGCGTGACGGTGAGCGCGACGACGACGAGCAGCCCGACGCCGACCTGCAGCACGGGGCCGGGCACGTTCGCGGCGACGATCGCGCCGGCGACCGTGCCGAGGATCGCGGGCGGCAGCAGCCATGCCAGGCGCCGCCCTTCGACCAGGCGCCACACCCGGGGAAGGATGAGCAGCGACGACAGCACCGCGCAGAGGTTCACGACGACGACGCCGTCGAACGGCCCGAGCAGCACGACGAGCGCGGGCGCGGCGATGAGCGCGAACCCCATGCCGGTGATGCGCTGCGACGCCGCGCCGACGAGCACGGAGAGGGCGACGGGCAGGAGCACCGGGCAAGTCTAGGCGGGCGTCAGCGGCGCTCGGGCACGTGCAGCCGGGTCAGGTACCCGTCGACCCCGCGGGGGATGCCTCGGCGATCGGCGCGGGAGACGAACACCGTCACGACGACCGCGAGGGGCACCGTCCATGCGGCGGGCTGTTCGAGGAACGGGCGCAGCGCGGGCACGGCGGCGCCGAGCGGCGCCCCGGCGAGGATGGCCGCAGCAGACAGCACGGCGCCCGTGAGCATGCCCGCGATGGCGCCGCGCGCGGTGAGCCCGCGCCACCAGATGCCGAGGATGAGCATCGGGCAGAGCGTCGACGCGGTGAACGCGAACACGAGCCCGACGCTGCCCGCGAGCCCCGTCGACTCGGTCACGAGAGCGACCGCGAGCGGCACCGCCGTCGAGACGATCGCGGCGATGCGGAAGCCGCGCACCCGGCCGCCGAGCAGGTCCTGGCTGATGACGCCCGCGAGCGAGACCACGAGTCCCGACGACGTCGAGAGGAACGCGCCGAACGCCCCCGCGATGACGAGCGCGGTGAGCAGGTCGCCGAGCGGCCCGGGCACGAGCCGGTCGGGCAGCAGCAGGATGAGCGCGTCGGCGCTGCCCGGTGCGGCGAGGTCGGGCGCGAACACCCGCCCGAGCAGCCCGAACGCCGTCGGGAAGAGGTAGAACACGCTGAGCAGCACGAGCACGATGACGGTCGTGCGACGGGCGGCGACGCCGTCGGGGTTCGTGTAGAACCGCACGAGCACGTGCGGCAGGCCGAGGGTGCCGAACAGCAGCGCGACCATGAGCGACACGGTGCGGTAGACGTCGAGGTCGGCTGGCCCGGCCGCGGTCGGGAACGCCACAGCCGGTGCGAGCGCCGCATCGAGCGCGGGCGCGGCGGCGGTTCCGCCGCCGACCGCGAGCAGCAGCACGACGACCGGCAGCGCGAGCGCCGTGAGCTTGAGCCAGAACTGGAACGCCTGCACGAAGGTGATGGCGCGCATGCCGCCCGCCGCGACCACGACGGCGACGATCACCGCGACGGCGACCGAGCCCGCCCAGGCGGGCAGGCCGGTCGTGATGCGCACGGTCAGGGCGGCGCCCTGCAGCTGCGGCACGATGTAGAACCAGCCGACGACGATCACGAGCAGGCTCGTCACCCGGCGCGCCCAGCGCGACTCGAGCCGCGCCTCGGTGAAGTCGGGGATCGTGTAGGCGCCGCTGCGCCGAAGCGGCGCCGCGACGAAGAGCAGCAGCATGAGGTACCCCGCGGTGTAGCCGATCGGGAACCACAGCGCCGACGCCCCCGTGAGCAGGATGAGCCCCGCGATGCCGAGGAACGAGGCCGCCGACAGGTACTCGCCGCCGATGGCCGACGCGTTCCACCACGGCCGCACCGTGCGGCTCGCGACGTAGAAGTCGCTCGTCGTGCGCGACACCCGGAGCCCGTAGAAGCCGATGAGCGCCGAGACGAGCGCGACCGCGGCGATCGAGACGTAGCCGATCGCGGGGTTCACGAGTCGTCCTCCGCGAGTGCCCGGTACCGTGCCTCGTTGCGTGCGGCCGCCCGCACGTAGAGCACCCCGACGGTGATCACGAGCGGGTAGAGGCCGAATCCGAGCAGCAGCCATGAGACGGGCACGCCGACGACGAACGTGCGGTCGAGGTCGGGCACGAGGGCGGTCGCGACGACGAACAGCCCGGTCGCGATGACGAAGCCCGCTGCGACGACGAGCGCGAGGCGCAGCTGCGAGCGGATGAGCGACCGCACGTACACGCCCTGCACGTCGCTCGTGCCCGGGCGCGCGCCGCGGCCGGCCGGCTGCGCCGCGGGACCCCCGGTGTGCGGCGCGGTGACGCGCACCCGCGCGCGCCCCGCAGGTCGGGGAGGGAGCGGTGCGGCCGTCTCCGAGCCCTCGTCGCTCACGGCCGCGCTCGCAGGGTCGCCTGCTCGAGCCGGTCGCGCAGGCCGGGCAGCAGCCGGCGGCTCACCGGCAGCTCGGCCTGGCCGACCACGACGCTCGGATGGTCGGCGCCGAGCCGCACCCGGCTCACGTGCGCGAGTGCGACGAGGTACGAGCGGTGCACCCGCACGAAGCCCGCGTCGGCCCACTGCCGTTCGAGATCGGCCATCGGCACCCGCACGAGGTAGCTCGCCTCCTCGGTGTGCAGCCGGGCGTAGTCGCCCTGCGCCTGCACGTAGCGCACGTCGTCGCGGCGGATCATGCGCGTCGTGCCGCCGAGTGTCACGGCGATCATCTCGGGCGGGGCGGATGCCTCGGGCGCGGGCCGGCCCGCGGTGCGGGCGCCGGCGGCGGTGATGGCCTCGACCACGCGCCCGACCGACCGGTGCAGCCGCTCGGTGCGCATGGGCTTCAGCAGGTAGTCGACGGCCTCGAGGTCGAACGCCTCGAGCGCGCCCTCCTCGTCGGCCGTGACGAAGACGAGCACCGGGCGCTGCTCGAACCGGGCGAGCGCCCGGGCCAGGTCGAACCCCGTGAGCCCGGGCATGTGGATATCGAGGAACGCGGCGTCGACCGGCTCGCGCGCGAGCAGCCGGATCGCCTCGGACCCCGAGGAGGCCTGGTGGATCGTGCCGATCCGCGGGTCCTGGCGCAGCAGGAAGGCGAGCTCGTCGATCGCGGGCTGCTCGTCGTCGGCGATGAGCACGGAGATCATGGTGCGATCCTCCCATCACGGCGCGGGCCGGCCTTCGGCACCCGCATGCGCACGAGGGTTCCGGCGCCGAGGTTCGTCTCGACGACGAGCCCGTGCTCGTCGCCGTAGACCTGCCGCAACCGGGCGTCGACGTTGCGCAGGCCCACGTGCTCGCCGTCGGCCGGTCCGCCCGCGAGCACCGCCGCGAGCTGCGCGGGGTCGATGCCGACGCCGTCGTCCTCGACGGTGATCTCGGCGTAGGCGCCCGAGTCGGAGGCCTCGATCGTGATGCGCCCGCCGCCCTCCTTCGATTCGAGCCCGTGCCGCACGGCGTTCTCGACGAGCGGCTGGATCGAGAGGAACGGCACCACCGTCGAGAGCACCTCGGGTGCGATCTGCAGCGTGACCTTGAGCCGATCGCCGAACCGCGCGCGTTCGAGCTTGAGGTAGCCGTCGATCGAGCGCAGCTCCTCGGCGACGGTCGTGAAGTCGCCGTGGCGGCGGAACGAGTACCGGGTGAAGTCGGCGAACTCGAGCACGAGGTCGCGCGCCTTCTGCGGGTCGGTGTTGATGAACGAGGCGATGGCGTTGAGCGAGTTGTAGATGAAGTGCGGGCTGATCTGGGCCCGGAGCGCCTTCACCTCGGCCTCCGCGAGGGCCGCGCGCGAGGCATCCAGCTCGCCCAGCTCGACCTGTGCGGCGACCCAGTCGGCGACCTCGCCGGTGGCGCGCACGAGCCCCGCCCGCACGGGCGAGGCGAATGCGACGATCGCGCCGACCGTGCCGGCGCCGCCGACCACGGGCGCCGCGACCGCGTCGGTCTCCCAGGCGCCCACCGGGATGCGCCGCTGCACTGCCGGGCGGCCGCTCGCGAGCGCCTCGGCGACGAGCCGCTCGGCGGCGGGGCGCACGGCGTCGTCGCCGTCGATCGCGATCGCGCCGGTGCGGTCGGCGAGGGCGAGGCTGTCGCAGCCGAGGAGGGCGCGCAGGTGCCTCCCCGCGCGCTGGGCGTCGGGCCCCTCGAGCCCGCCGCGCAGGTGCTCGGCCGCCCGCGAGGCGAGGTGCAGGGTCTGGTATGTGGCCTGCTCGGCGTCGGTGCCGAGCTCCTTCGAGGCGAGCACGATGCGCCGCAGGAAGATCACGAGCCCGACCGCGAGCGCGCCCGCGGCGACGCCGACGGCGGCGGCGAGCAGCATCGACTCGGGCATGCGGCCAGCGTAATCGCCTCGTCGTGCGCTCGTCGTCGCGGCCGGCGCCGTTCGTCGCACCGTCGGCGCCGTTCGTCGACGACGAACGGCGGGCGCCCCACGCGGCACCGACGCCGCGCGAGACTCGGCCACGGCAACACCTGAGAACACCACCCCGATGAAGGAGACGCCATGGGCAACGACGCCCTGAGCGCGGAGCAGGAGACGGCCCCTCCCGTCGACTACCCCGCAGTCCAACGATCCCCCGAGTTCCAAGAGCTGCGCTCCACGCACCGGAAGTTCGTCTTCCCGGTGCTCGGCGCCTGCCTCGTCTGGTACTTCGGCTACGTGCTGCTCGCGAGCTACGCGCACGACTTCATGTCGACGCCCGTGTTCGGGCACGTGAACGTCGCGATGCTGCTCGGCCTCGCGCAGGTCGTCACGACCTTCGCGGTCACGACCTGGTACGTCAGCTACGCCAACCGCAAGCTCGACCCGCGCGCCGAGAAGCTGCGCGACGAGATCGAGCACGCGGACTTCGCCCCGGCCACCGAGGAGACGGCACGATGAGCTTCACCGCACTGACCGCATCCGCCGCGGCATCCGCCTCGACCGGCGTCGCCGCCGAGGCCGCACCCGCCGCCTCGCCGGGCGAGCCCTGGCTCAACATCGCGATCTTCGGCGCCTTCGTCGCGATCACGATGATCATCGTGTTCCGCGCGAGCCGGAACAACAAGACCGCCGCCGACTACTACGCCGCCGGCCGCTCGTTCACGGGCGGGCAGAACGGCTCGGCGATCGCGGGCGACTATCTGTCGGCGGCGTCGTTCCTCGGCATCGTCGGCGCGATCGCGATGACCGGGTACGACGGGTTCCTCTACTCGATCGGCTTCCTCGTGGCGTGGCTCGTCGCGCTGCTGCTCGTCGCCGAGCTGCTGCGCAACACCGGCAAGTTCACGATGGCCGACGTGCTCTCGTTCCGGCTCAGGCAGAAGCCCGTGCGCATCGCCGCGGCGACGACGACCCTCGTGGTCTGCTTCTTCTACCTGCTCGCGCAGATGGCCGGCGCCGGCGGGCTCGTCTCGCTGCTGCTCGGCGTCGGCGACCAGCTGGGCCAGGCCGTCGTCATCACCGTCGTGGGCGCGCTCATGATCCTCTACGTGCTCATCGGCGGCATGAAGGGCACCACCTGGGTGCAGATCATCAAGGCGGTGCTGCTCATCACGGGCGCCGGCGTCATGACCGTGTGGGTGCTCGCGCTCAACGGCTTCGACTTCTCGGCGCTGCTCGAGAACGCGGTCGAGGTGGCCGAGAACCCGGCGATCCTCGACCCGGGCCTCAAGTACGGCGTCTCGGATGTCTCGAAGATCGACTTCCTCTCGCTCGGTCTCGCCCTCGTGCTCGGCACCGCGGCCCTGCCGCACGTGCTCATGCGCTTCTACACGGTGCCCACCGCGAAGGAGGCCCGCAAGTCGGTCGTCTGGGCGATCTGGCTCATCGGCATCTTCTACGTGTTCACGCTCGTGCTCGGCTACGGCGCCGCCGCCCTCGTCGGCCCGGCCGTCATCGCCGGTGCCCCCGGCGGCCCGAACTCGGCGGCCCCGCTGCTCGCGTTCGAGCTCGGCGGGCCGCTGCTGCTCGGCCTCATCTCGGCGATCGCGTTCGCGACGATCCTCGCGGTCGTCGCGGGCCTCACGATCACGGCGGCCGCCTCGTTCGCGCACGACATCTACGCGTCGGTCGTGAAGAAGGGCAAGCCCGAGCCGGGTGCCGAGGTGAAGGTGGCGCGCCGCACGGTCGTCATCATCGGCATCGTCGCGATCATCGGCGGCATCGGGGCGAACGGGCAGAACGTCGCGTTCCTCGTGGCGCTCGCGTTCGCGGTCGCGGCGTCGGCGAACCTGCCGACGATCGTCTACTCGCTCTACTGGAAGCGCTTCACCACGAAGGGCGCCCTGTGGAGCATGTACGGCGGCCTCGCGTCGGCGATCATCCTCATCATCTTCTCGCCGGTCGTCTCGGGCTCCGAGACCTCGATGCTGAAGACCGAGGCGATCGACTTCGCGATCTTCCCGCTGTCGAACCCCGGCATCGTCTCGATCCCGCTCGCGTTCTTCCTCGGCTGGCTCGGCACCGTGCTCGACAAGGGCACCGAGGACCCGCTCAAGCAGAGCGAGATGGAGGTGCGCTCGCTCACGGGCGTCGGCGCCGAGAAGGCGACGCAGCACTAGGGTTCCGGCGGCGGGGCACGGCCTCGCCGCCGGACAGCACTCGACACGGCGGCACCGCCTGCCCTGACCGTGTCGACACCATCGGGCGGATGCCTCGGCGAAATGCCGCGGCATCCGCCCCCTTTCACGTGTGCAGGGTCAGGAACGGGTGCGACGCAGGCGTGCGACCGCCCAGCCGATGAGGCCGAGGCCCACCGCCGCGACCAGGGCGCCGATGATGACCCACATCGTCGCCCCGGTCATGACGGACCCGGGCAGCAGGCCGACGCCCTGGAGGAGCCAGACGCCGCCCGTGAGGGTGAGCAGCGCGCCGATGATGATGATGACCCAGTTCATGGATTCCGTCTCTCTACATGTTGATCATGTGGCCGGCCAGGCCGTGGAACGCCTCTTGCAGCGCCTCCGACAGGGTCGGGTGGGTGTGCACGTTGCGGGCGAGCTCGAGCGCCCCGAGGTCCCACTTCTGGGCGAGGGTGAGCTCGGGCAGCAGCTCCGAGACGTCGGGGCCGATGAGGTGACCGCCGAGCAGCTCGAGGTGCTGCTTGTCGGCGACGAGCTTCACGAAGCCGACCGGGTCGCCGAGGCCGTTCGCCTTGCCGTTCGCCGAGAACGGGAACTTCGCGACGACGACGTCGTACCCCTCGTCGCGGGCCTGTTGCTCGGTGAGGCCGAAGCTCGCGACCTGCGGCGAGCAGAAGGTGGCGCGCGGCATCATGCGGTAGTCGCCGAGCTCCATCGTCTCGGCGTCGCCGATCGTCTCGGCCGCGACGACGCCCTGCGCCTCGGCGACGTGGGCCAGCATGAGCTTCGCGGTGACGTCGCCGATCGCGTAGATGTGCGGCACGTTCGTGCGCATGCGCTCGTCGATCGCGATCGCGCCGCGCTCGGTGAGCTGCACGCCGGCCGCCTCGAGCCCGATGCCGTCGACGTTCGGGGCGAAGCCGACCGAGATGAGCGCCTTGTCGGCCTCGAGCGACCCCGGCTGGCCGTCGGCGCCGGTGTACGAGACGGTGACCGACGATCCGTTGTCGACGACGCTCTCGACCTTCGTCGATGCGAGGATCGGGATGCCGAGGTTGCGGTACTGCCGCGTGATCTCTTTCGAGACCTCGACGTCTTCGTTGGGCAGCGCCCGGTCGAGGAACTCGATGACCGTCACCTGCACGCCGTAGTTGCGCAGCACGTACGCGAACTCCATGCCGATGGCGCCCGCGCCGACGATCGCGATCGAGCGGGGCAGCTCGCGCGTGAGGATCTGGGTCTCGTAGGTGACGACGTTGCGCGAGAGCTGCACGCCGGGCAGCAGGCGTACCTGCGAGCCCGTCGCGATGATCGCGTTGCGGAACGACACCGTCTCGACCGAGCCGTCGGCCTTCGTCACGTCGATCGAGTTCGGCCCTGTGAAGACGCCGCGGCCGTCGATCTCGGTGATCCCGTTCTTCTTCATCAGGAAGTGCACGCCCTTGACGTGCTTCTCGGAGACCTGGCGGCTGCGGTCGAACGCGGCGCCGAAGTCGAAGTGCACGTCGCCCGAGATGCCGAACGTCGCGGCCTGGTCGTGGAAGATGTGCGCGAGCTCGGCGTTGCGCAGCAGCGCCTTCGAGGGGATGCAGCCGACGTTGAGGCACACCCCGCCCCAGTACCGCTCTTCGATGACGGCCACCTTCAGGCCGAGTTGCGCGGCGCGGATCGCGGCCACGTAGCCGCCGGGGCCGGCACCGAGGAGGACGACGTCGTATTCGCTCATGGGCGCCAGCCTATGCCCGCGCGCGCTCGCTGACGAGGGGCGCGGGATGCCTCGGCGCTGCCGTTCTTCGGCGGATTCCGGACAGCGCGTTCGCGAGCCGTTCCGGCGGCCGCCGAGCAGCCGTAGCCTCGACGCGTGAGTACCGCCGAGTCCGTCGAAACCGCCGCCGAGGCATCCCCGTCGCCGAAGCCGAAGCGGCTGTCGACGTGGGTGCAGTTCCTCGCGATGGGGCTCGTCTGGGGTGCGAGCTTCCTGTTCATGAAGGTCGCGCTCGGCGGGGTCTCGTTCGGGCAGATCGCGTGGTCGCGGGTCGTGCTGGGCGCGCTCGTGCTCGGTGTCATCGTGGCGATCATGCGGCCCCGGGTGCCCGCCGCCGATGGCACGCGCGGGCCGGTGCTGCCCCGCGAGCCGATCGTGTGGGTGCACTTCCTGGTGGTGTCGTTCACGACGTGCGTGATCCCGTACCTCTGCTTCGCGTGGGCCGAGCAGTACGTCTCGTCGAGCCTCGCCTCGATCTACAACGCGACGACGCCGATCATGACGGCGCTCATGGCGACGCTCGTCTTCCGCGTCGAGCGGCTCGGGCTCAGCAAGTGGGTCGGCGTCGGAGTGGGCATCCTCGGCGTGGTCGTCGTGATCGGTCCGTGGCAGTACCAGGCGCTCACCGGCAGCCTGGCCGGCCAGCTCGCCTGCCTCGTCGCGACCGCCTGCTACGGCTTCACATTCGCGTACCAGCGCAAGTTCCTGAGCCACCGTCCGATCGCACCGGCGACGTTCGCGTTCCTCTCGATCGGGGTGTCGGCGGTCGTGATGCTCGCGCTCACGCCGTGGCTCGCGGTCGGGCCGATCGAGCTCGACTGGGCGGTCGGCCTGTCGCTCGTCGCGCTCGGCGTGCTGGGCACGGGCCTCGCCTACATCTGGAACATCAACGTGCTGCGCGCGTGGGGGCCGACGGGCACCTCGACCGTGACGTACGTGACCCCGGTCGTCGGGGTGGCGCTCGGGCTGCTGCTGCTCGGCGAGCGGTTCAGCTGGCACGAGCCGCTCGGGGCGCTGCTCGTGCTGCTCGGCATCCTGCTCGCGCAGGGCCGGCTGCGGTTGCCGCGGAGGTCGGTCGAGTAGCGACGAAGGAGCGTATCGAGGCCAGCGACGGGGTGGTCTCGATACGGCGCTGCGCGCCGAGGTTTCGATACGGCGCTGCGCGCCGAGGTTTCGATACGGCGCTGCGCGCCTACTCGACCCGGCGCTCGACCGACCGGGCCCTCCGGCCGGACCGGCCGGAGGTCGCTCCGCGCAAGCGGTGCACAGTTCCACTTGTGCACCGCTTCGAGGTCCACAAGTGCACAAGTCCACACCTTCGTCGTCCACAAGTGCACAAGTGCACAAGTCCACACCTTCGTCGTCCACAAGTGCACATGTGCACGCCGCCAGAAAAGTGGGACCTGCCGCGAAGTGAGTGAAACGCGCCGACGGGTAGTGGTCTCCATTCGGCGCTGTGCGCCTGCTCAATCCTGCGCTCGACCGACGGAGGGGTTGACAGATTCCGGGGAGGATGGTTGGTTAGTTACTGCAGTAACTAACCAACATGCGAACGCGCGTTCGCAGACGCACAAGATGGGCCGGAATGGACGACTCGCGTCCGATCTTCATCCAGATCGCCGAACAGCTCGAGAACGACATCATCGACGGGACCCTGCCCGAGGGGTCGCAGATCCCGTCGATCAACGAGTTCGCGAGCTTCCTCCGCGTGAACCCGGCCACCGCGCTGAAAGGGGTGAGCCGACTTGTCGACGACGGATTCGTGGAGAAGCGACGGGGGATCGGCATGTTCGTGACCGCCGGTGCCCGCGAGCGCCTCGTCGTGCGTCGGCGGGCCGAGTTCAGCGCGCAGTACCTCAGACCCCTCCTCATCGAGGCCGAGAAGCTCGGCATCGACATCGACGACCTGGCGGGCATGCTCGCCGCACTCCGATCCGAGAGGACCGCATCATGACCGCCACCGTGGCCCGCGCCACCGGCCTCACCAAGCGCTACGGCGACTTCACCGCCGTCGACGGCGTCGACCTCGTGCTCGAGGAGCACCGCATCTACGGCCTCCTCGGCCGCAACGGTGCGGGCAAGACCACGATCATGCAGCTGCTCACCGGGCAGCTCTTCCCGAACGCGGGCGAGCTCGAGGTGTTCGGCCGCACGCCCGCCGAGCACGCCGACGTCCTGCGGCGGCTCTGCTTCATCGCCGAGGCGCAGCGCTACCCCGAGGACTTCACCCCGGCGCACGTGCTGAAGGCCGCCCCCTGGTTCTTCGAGCACTGGGACGCGGCGTTCGCCGAGCGCCTCGTGGCCGACTTCCGGCTGCCGGTCAAGCGCCGCATCAAGAAGCTCAGCCGCGGCCAGCTGTCGGCGGTCGGCGTCGTGGTCGGCCTCGCCTCCCGGGCGCCGCTCACGTTCTTCGACGAGCCGTACCTCGGGCTCGACGCGGTCGCGCGGCACATCTTCTACGACCGGCTGCTCGAGGACTACGCCGAGCACCCGCGCACGATCGTGCTCTCGACGCACCTGATCGACGAGGTCGCGAACCTCCTCGAGCACGTCATCCTGATCGACCAGGGCCGCATCCTGCTCGACCGCGACGCCGACGACGTGCGTGGCTCTGCGACGACGGTCGCCGGCTCCCGGGCCGCCGTCGAGCAGTTCGTCGCCGACCGGCCCGTCATCGGGGAGGAACGCCTCGGCGGGCTCGCCTCGGTCACGATCGACGGTCGGCTCGACCAGGCCGAACGGGTGCGCGCCGCCGAGCTCGGGCTCGAGCTCGCGCCGGTCTCGCTCCAGCAGCTCATCGTCCACCTGACCGGCACCGACCTGGCCGGCACCACCGAACAGGAGGTCGCAGCATGACCGCCGTCGCCACCGCCGCACCCGTCGAGCGCGCCTCGCGGGCCCGCCCGCACGACATCTGGCGGGTCGTCCGCCTGCAGGCCGTGAACCCGTCGATCTTCTTCGGCATCCCGTGGATGATCATGGGCGGCGCGCTCGTCGTCTCGATCCTCCTCGTCGTCATCGCCACGAGCGCGGGAATGCCGTTCGGCGCCATGCAGGAGGGCATGCGCTACAGCTGGGCCGTTCTCTCGCCGCAGTGGTACCTCGTCGCCGTCGGCGTGCAGGCCGTCGCCTATACCTTCCCCTTCGCTCTCGGCTTCGGCGCGACCCGTCGCGATTACTGGCTCGGCACGAGTGCCATGTTCGTGTTCGTCTCGTTCGAGATGGCCGCCGGCATCGCGACCCTCGTGCAGATCGAGCAGGCCACGGACGGCTGGTGGATCGGGGCGAGCATGTTCGACGCCCTCTGGTACGGGCAGGACGGCTGGTTCGTCGACTTCTACACGACCTTCGCGTTGCAGCTGCTCGTGCTCTTCATCGGTGCGAGCGTCACGACGGTCTACATGCGCTGGCGGATGCGCGGCATGCTCACGCTGCTCTTCGCGGGCGTGGCCCTCGTGCTCGGCGTCGTCGCGATCCTCACGTTCACCCAGTCCTGGATGACGGTGCTCGACTGGATCGCGTCCATCGGCCTCGTCGGCGGCTTCAGCCTCCTGCTCGCGACGGCCGCGGCATGGGCCGTCGCCGGGTTCCTCGTGATCCGCCGCGCGACGCCGCGCTGATCACGCGGCGGCGCGAAAGACCGCGGCGCGGCATCCGTTGGGGGACGGGTGCCGCGCCGCTCGTGCGACCCGGGGTCATCCGCGAGGATGACGCGTCGGGCGCGAGATGAGACTCGCGCCCGACGCGCCGCGCCGCCCCGGCCGGGCAGGCTCGAAGCATGAGTTCCTTCGTGCTCGAGGCATCCGGCCTCGTCAAGACCTATGGCCAGACCCGCGCCCTCGCCGGCGTCGACGTGCGCGTTCGCACGGGTGAGTCGCTCGCGATCATGGGCGCGTCGGGATCGGGCAAGACGACGCTGCTGCACTGCCTCGCCGGCATCGTGCCGCCCGACGCCGGCTCGGTGTCGTTCTTGTCGGGCGCGGGCGCCGTCGAGGTGACCGCGCTCGGCGAGCGCGAACGCTCGCGGCTGCGTCGCGAGGCGTTCGGGTTCGTCTTCCAGCAGGGTCTGCTGATTCCCGAGCTCACCGCGGTCGAGAACGTCGCCCTGGCCCTCATGCTGAACGGGATGCCGCGGGCACGCGCCGAGGAGTACGGCCGGGGATGGCTCGCCGCGCTCGGGCTCGGCGGGCTCGAGGAGCGCCGCATCGGCCAGCTCTCGGGCGGGCAGGCGCAGCGCGTCGCGATCGCCCGGGCGCAGGTGACGGGCGCGACGGTGGTGTTCGCCGACGAGCCGACGGGCGCGCTCGACTCGGCCACCTCGGCCGACGTGATGCAGGCGCTGCTGGACTCGACGACCGGACAGGGGCGCACCCTCGTGGTCGTCACGCACGACGCGGATGTCGCGGGGCGGTGCTCGCGCATCGTCGACATGCGCGACGGGCGGATCGTCGGCGAGCGGGTGCCCGCAGCACCGGCGAACGCAGGGGGCGCGGCGTGATCGCGCGGGTCGCCTGGCTGTTCGCCCGCCCGGGGTCGTCGGGCGCCGCGACGCTCGCGCTGCCCGTCACGGCGTTCGCGATCGTGACGGGCCTGCTGCTCACCGTGCTCGGCGGCGCGCAGACGTTCTGGACGTGGACCGACGACATCGCCTTCACCTACCAGCTGCTCGCGGTCGTCGCGCTCGTGCTGCTCGTCGTGCCGCTCGCCTCGCTCGGCGGGGCGGCCGCACGGTTGTCGGCGCGCCGGCGCGACGACCGCCTCTCGACGCTGCGCCTGCTCGGCGCGACCCCCGCGACCGTGTCGGCCCTCGCCGTCGTCGAGTCGGCGGTGCTCGCGCTCGCCGGCGCGGTCGGCGGAGTGGTGCTCTACTTCCTGATCGTGCCGCTGCTCGCCCTCGTGCCGTTCCGCGGCGAGCCGCTCGGCATCGACGGCGTGCTGCTCGGGTGGCCCGTGCTCGCCGGCGTGACGGCCGGCATCGTCGCCCTCGCCGCGGTGAGCGCCGTGCTCGGCCTCCGCAGGGTGGTCATCTCGCCGCTCGGCGTGCGCACCAGGCAGGACGCGCCGAAGCTCTCGTGGCTGCGCTTCGCGATCGGCGCGGTCGTCGTGCTCGTCTCGTTCGCGCTCATGGGTGCGCTGCAGGTCGCGGGCTCGGCCATCGTGCTCATCGCCATCCTCGCCGCGGGCTTCGGCGGAACGCTCGCGGTGCTGAACCTCGTGGGGCCGGGGGTCATCCGGCTCGTGGCGAAGGGCCAGGCCAGGCGCGCCAAGCGCCCCGCGCAACTGCTCGCGGCACGCACCGTGCTCGAGTCGCCGAAGGCGGCCTGGCGCCAGGTGTCGGGCGTCGCGATGACGAGCTTCATGGCGGTCTTCGCCGGGGTCGGCCTCGCGATCGTCGACCTCGCGGGCGCCGGCGTCGACCGCGAGTCGCTCGAGCTGTTCACCGACATCCGCACCGGCATCCTCATCACCGTGGTCGGGTCGTTCCTCATGGTCGCCTGCTCGGTGGGCGTCAACCAGGCGGCCGGCATCCTCGACCGGCGCGACCTGTATCGCTCGCTCGACATGCTCGGCATGCCGGAGGCGACGATGGACGCCGCCCGGCGGCGAGCCGTCATGTCGCCGCTGCGCATCACCGCGATCGGGTCGGCGCTGATCGCCGCCTTCGTCATGCTGCCGCTCACGGGCGCCGCACTGATCGTGCAGCCGCTCGCGCTCTTCGTGATCGCCGCCGTGCTCGCGGCGGGCATCGGCGTGGTCTGGCTCGGCCTCGCCGCGACGCGGCCGATGCTCGCGCGCACCTCGGCCGCGGCATCCTGACCTGGTCCTGATCGCTCGGGCCGGTGGCCCGGGCGGTCAGGAGTTCAGGGCCGTGAACAGGTCGAAGACCATGAACGCCGGCCACAACAGCCCTTGGAAGAACGCCCAGACGAACTCCCAGAACTCGTCGGCCTGGCCGAAGAAGTAGAACCACGCCCCGAAGATGCCGAGGCCGTAGATCGCGCCTCCACCGACCACGGCACCGCTGCCGCCGCTCCGTTCACCCATCGCGACCACCTCCACGGCCGACGGTACGCCCGAACGCGCCCGGGCGCCACGGAAGTGCCGGACGGGCGTCACGCGCTTCGCGCGACCCGGCCGCCGGGAAGTACGCTCGAAGCATGACCGACGATGCCGCATTCGACGACCGGGACGCCGCGATGAGCGAGCTGCTCGGCATCCGCTCGAGCATCGACAACATCGACGCGGCACTCATCCACCTGCTCGCCGAGCGCTTCAAGTTCACGCAGCAGGTCGGCCGGCTGAAGGCCGTGCACGGACTGCCGCCGAGCGACCCCGACCGCGAGAAGCGCCAGATCGCACGACTGCGCTCGCTGGCCGAAGACGCGCACCTCGACCCGGCCTTCGCCGAGAAGTGGTTCAACTTCGTGGTCGCCGAGGTGATCCAGCATCACGAGGAGCTCGCGAACGGCGGCGGCGAGCGCGACCTGTGATCGCGGGCGAGCGATGAACTGGTATCCGGCGGCGCTTCCCTCGCAGGCCGGCAAGCGGTATCTCGTCACGGGGGCGAACGCCGGCCTCGGCTTCTTCACCGCGGCCCGGCTCGTTGGTGCCGGCGCGCACGTGACCCTCGCCGGCCGGAGTCCCGAGCGGCTCGAGGCGGCTCTCGCCGCCATCACCGAGGCCATGGCGCGCACTCCCGGCGGCGTCGAGGGATCGCTCGAGCCGCTCGTCGTCGACCTCTCGTCGCTCGCGTCGGTGCGCACCGCCGGCCGCCGGCTCGCCCACCGGCCGCCGCTCGACGGCGTCGTCGCGAACGCGGGCATGGTGCACACGCCGGGCGCGCGCCTCACCTCGCCCGACGGCAACGAGTTCGTGCTGGCGACGAACGTGCTCGGCCACTTCGCGCTGCTCGCCGACCTCGTGCCGCACCTCGCCGACGGCGCCCGCATCGTGTCGCTCGGCTCGCTGTCGAGCCGGCTGTCGACCTTCCGCGTCGACGACCTGCAGCTCGAGCGCGGCTACGACTTCTGGCGCGCGTACGCGCAGTCGAAGATCGCGACCCAGGTGTTCGCGTTCGAGCTCGACCGGCGCCTGCGCTCGGCCGGGCTGCCGATCGCGAGCCTCGTCGCGCACCCCGGCTATTCGATCAGCGGGCGCACGCCCCGGGTGCCCGGGGTGAACGAGCCCACCGCCGGGGCGCGCTTCGCCGACGCGCTGCAGGCGGCGTGGGCGCAGGGCAAGCACCGCGGCGCCGAGGTGACCCTGCACGCGCTCACCGCGCCCGAGGCGCAGGGCGGGCAGTTCTGGGGTCCGCGCTGGTCGGTGAAGGGCCCGCCCGTGCTGCAGACGCCGACGCGCACCTCGACCGACCCCGCGATCGCCGAGCGCTTCTGGGCGTTCGCCGAACGGGCCACCGGCACGACGTTCACGCTCGGCGCATGAGCGGGCCGGGCGACGGCCGGCCGCGCCCGCGCTTCCTCGCGCGGCCGAAGGTGCGCCTCGTCATCTCCCGCGTGCTCGTCGCCGTCGGCATCGTGCTCGGCGTCATCGGGGTCGTGTCCGGCCGGTACGGCTGGCTCTTCGCGGGCATCGTCGTCGTCGGCCTGGGCGCCGCGACGGGCCCGCTGCGCCTTCGGCGCTGACGTCTCCGCGACATCCGCATCGCCGACCCGCCGCACCGGGTTCACCGACCGGTAACCGCGGGTCCCCTCGGCGTTGAGCACCGCTGCCTACCGTGAGCCATCGGAACGCACCGCCTGCGCCCGAGATCCGGGCCGGGGTTCACGAAAGGTCTCCGATGCAACTCACCACCAAGAGCTGGACGGCCGTCGCAGCAGCGGCCCTCCTCACCGTCGGCCTCGCGGCCTGCACCTCGGCGAACGCCTCCGAGGGCTCGGGCGACGCCGCGGCGGGCTCGGGCGACGCGACGTTCGCGGTCGACGAGAACACGCTCGTCTTCGGCGTCGTGCCCGACTCGGTCGACACCGAGACGAACTACCAGCCCCTCATGGACTACATCGCCGCCGAGACCGGCAAGACGGTCGAGTACCACGAGTCGACCGACTACGCCGCCCTCATCGAGGCCGCCGTCGCCGGCAAGATCGACGTCGCGAGCTTCTCGGGCTTCACCTACGTCACCGCGACCAACAACGGCGCCGCGATCACCCCGATCTCGTCGATCGTCACCGCGGAGGGCCAGGAGCCCGGCTACTACTCGCAGGCGATCGTGCCCAAGGGCTCGGACATCACCGACCTCGCCGGGTTCGCAGGCAAGAAGGTCTGCTTCGTCGACCCGTCGTCGACCTCGGGCTACCTCTTCCCGAGCTACAACCTGCTCGAGGAGGGCATCGACCCCGAGACCGACGTCACCCCGGTGTTCGCCGGCAAGCACGACGTCTCGGTCACGAAGACCGGCGAGGGCGTCGAGTGCGAGGCGGGCTTCGCCGAGGACAGCGAGGTCGCCAAGAGCGACAAGGTCGAGATCGTCGGCGAGACCATGGTGCCGGGCGCCCCCATCGTCGTCTCCGACACCCTCCCCGAGGACCTCAAGACGCAGCTCGCCGACGTCCTCGGCGAGGTCACGATCGACGACATCATCGCCTCGGGCGTCGAGTCGGCCGACAGCGACGCCTTCCGCAGCGTCTTCTACGCCACGGTGCCCGTCGACGACGAGTACTACGACACCATCCGCGACATCTGCGAGAAGACCGAAGCGGAGCAGTGCCAGGGCTGACGCCCCGGAACTGACGCGCACGGACACGGAACGGACGAGGACATGAGCGAGACCACCGGAGACGGCGCCCTCATCGAGATCGAGGGACTCACCAAGTCGTTCGGCACCACGGTCGCACTGCGGGATGCCTCGTTGCAGGTGGCCCGGGGCGAGATCGTCGTGCTGCTCGGCCTCTCGGGCTCGGGCAAGTCGACGCTGCTCAGGCACCTCGACGGGCTCGAGACCCCGACGTCCGGATCCGTGCGCGTGCTCGGCCAGGAGGTGCCGCGCCTGTCGGGGCGGCGCCTCCGGGCCCTGCGCAGCCGCATCGGCTTCGTCTTCCAGCAGTTCGAGCTCGTGCCGTCGCTGACGGTGCTCGAGAACGTGCTCACCGGCGCGCTCGCCGAGCTGCGCGGCCCGCGGCTCGGGCTCTTGAGCTACCCGCGGCGGCTGAAGCTCGCCGCGCTCGGCCACCTCGATCGGGTGGGCCTGCTCGACCGCGCCTATCAGCGCGCCGACACCCTGTCGGGCGGCCAGCAGCAGCGCGTCGCGATCGCTCGCGCGCTCATGCAGGATCCCGAGATCCTCCTCGCCGACGAGCCGGTCGCCTCGCTGGACCCCGAGTCGAGCGAGCAGGTCATGGCCCTCATCCGCGAGATCGCGATGGACGCGGGGCTCACCGTCGTCTGCAGCCTGCACCAGGTCGACCTCGCGCTCTCGTGGGGCGACCGCATCGTCGGGCTCCGCCACGGCGAGGTCGTGCTCGACACCCCGGCATCGGGGCTCACCAAGGCCGAGGTCATGGAGATCTACGGCCGGGTCGCGACCGCGACCGCCGAGCTCGAGGCGATCGAACGCGAACTCGCGGATGTCGCGGCCGAGCCGGAGCCGGCCCGCTGATGACCGCGCTCCTCGCCTCCGGGCAACGTCCGGCCGAGGCATCCCCGCCGGGTTCGATCGCCGAGCGCGCACCGCGCCGCATCGTGTCGCCCGAGCGCGTCGCGGCCGCCCTGACGCTCGTCGCGCTCGTCGGCATGGCCGTCGTCGCCGTCGCCCAGTCGGGCATCTCGATCACCGGCATGGTGGAGAGCTGGGACAACGCCGAGCGGTTCTTCGCCCGCGTCGGCCCGATCACCTTCCCCGAGCCGGCCGAGCTCGCATACCTCACCGCGCTCACCGTCGGGCTCGTGCTCTGCGGCACCCTGCTCGCCGCCGTGATCTCGGTGCCCGTCGCCTACCTCTCGGCGGCGAACACGACGCCCGGGCCCGGCTGGCGGGCGTTCGGGCGCTTCGTCGGCGTCTTCACCCGTGCCGTGCCCGACGTCGTGCTCGCGATGGTGTTCGTGCTGATGTTCTCGCTCGGCACGCTTCCCGGCATCCTCGCGATCGGCATCCACTCGATCGGCATGATCTCGAAGCTCTTCGCCGACGCCATCGAGCAGATCGACGAGGGGCCGAGGCTCGCCATCCGTGCGGCGGGCGGCTCGAGGTGGCAGGAGTTCACGAGCGGCATCCTGCCGCAGGTGCTGCCGTCGTGGGTCGCCACCGTGCTGCACCGCAACGACATCAACCTGCGCGGCTCGGTCGTGCTCGGCTACGTCGGCGTCGCCGGCCTCGGCCTCGAGATGTCGTTCGCGTTCAAGTCGCTGAACTACTCGCTCGGCATCGGCATCGCGATCGTCATGTTCGCGCTGTGCGTCGCGATGGAGGTCGTCTCGAGCGCGGTGCGCAAGGCGATGCTCACGGGCGGCCGCGCCTCGGGCGGGCCGCTTCGGGCGACCACCCCGGATGCCGCGCTCCGACGCCCCTGGACCGCGTCGCGGGTGCGCAGCACCGCGTGGGGGTGGATCGCCGCGGCCGTCGTCGTCGGCAGCATCCTCATCTGCGACATCCAGTGGGGCGACCTCGTCACGGTGTGGGCGAAGATGCCCGCGGTCGCCGTGCAGTTCTGGCCGCCCAGCTTCGGCAACTACGACGCCGCCACCATGTTCGGTGCGATGGGCCAGACGATCGGCATCGCGCTCGCCGCGACCCTGCTCGCCCTCGTCGTCTCGGTCGTCGTCGGCTCGCTCGCCGCCCGCAACGTCGCCCCGAACGGCGCCGTCCGCACGTCGATGCGGTTCCTGCTCGTCGTGATCCGGGGCGTGCCCGAGGTGATCCTCGCGATCGTGCTGATCGTGATCACCGGACTCGGGGCGCAGGCCGGCACGCTCGCGCTCGCCTTCGGCGGCATCGGCCTCGCCGGCAAGCTCATCGCCGACTCGTTCGAGGAGGTGAAGGCGGGGCCCGAGCGGGCGCTCGCGGCCACCGGCGCCTCCCGCACGCAGGTGTACGCCTCGGCCACCCTGCCCCAGGGCACGCCGGCGCTCCTCGGCCACGGGTTCTACCTGCTCGACACGAACGTGCGCGCGGCGACGATCCTCGGCATCGTCGGCGGCGGCGGCATCGGCTACTACCTGCTCAATGCGGGCCAGGGCTCGAACTACCAGGCGGTCACCGCCATCGTGCTCATGCTGCTCGTGACCGTGCTCGTCGTCGAGGGCGTCGCGATGTGGATGCGGCGGGTGTTCCGATGACGCGCGGGACGGTGACCGGCGGGGCGGTGCAGGGCGTTCAGCGCGACGGCGCCGGGCGCGGCCGCGCGTTCGACGTCGCCGTCGTCGGGTCGGGGGTCGTCGGCCTCGGGGCCGCACTCGCCGCGCACCGGCGCGGGCGGCGCGTGGTCGTGATCGAGCGGGGCAGCGAGCCGACGGGCGCGTCGATCCGCAACTTCGGCCATCTCTGCTTCACGCCGCAGCACGGCCGCGCGCGCGAGTTCGCGCTCGCCTCGCGCGAGCTCTGGCTCGGGCTCGCGCGCGACGCGGGTGTCTGGGTGCGCGATTCGGGCACCCTCGTCGCCGCCCGGAGCGACGACGAGACGGCCGTGCTGGCCGAGCTCGCGGCACTCCGCGGCGACGAGGTCGAGCTGCTCGACGCCGCAGAGGCGGGGCGCCGCATGCCGGTCGCGCCCGGCGTGCTCGCCGGCGGGGCGTTCCTGTCGCACGACCTGCAGGCGAACCCGCGGCAGGCGCTGCGAGCGATCGCGGCGCACCTCGAGGCGGCGGGGGTCGAGTTCCGTCGACGCACCAACGTCGCCCGCGTGCGGGGCGCGGACTCGTTGGGCGGTGCCGCCCGAGTCGAGACCGGCCGGGGGCCGATCGACGCGGGCGAGGTCGTCGTGGCGGTCAACCACGACGTCGACCTGCTCTACCCCGAGCTCGCCGAGGCGCGCGGCATCGTGCGGTGCGGGCTCGACATGCTTCGGGTGTCCGCCGGCCTTCGTGCACCCCTCGCGGCACCGCTGCTCACGGGCTGGTCGCTCGTGCGGTACGGCGCCTTCGCGGCGACGGATGCCGCGACCCGCCTCCGTGCGCGCCTGCATGCCGAGCGACCCGATCTCGCCGCTCTCGACCTCAACCAGATGTACACGCAACTGCCCGACGGGTCGCTCATCGTCGGCGACACGCACTACCGCGGCGAGTCGATCGAGCCGTTCCAGGGCGAGGCGGCGTTCGAGGCGCTGCTCGAGGTGACGGCCGAGCTCTTCGGCACGGGTCGGCCGCGCGTCATCGAGCGCTGGCAGGGTGTCTACGCGTCGGCACCGGACGAGTTCCTCGTCGAGCGCGTCGAGCCGGGCGTGCACCTCGCCGCCGCGACGACCGGCATCGGCATGACGTGCGGGCTCGGTCTCGCCGAGCACGTCGTCAGCCGTGCGCTCGACGGCGAGCCGGACGATGCCGGTGCACCGCTCGCCGCCGCGGCGACCCTGCCGAGCGCGCCGGCGCCGAGGCATCCCGCGACCCAGACCACCTCCCAGGAAGGCCGACCATGACCATCGACACCCGTATCGAGACCGACGACGTCCGCGATCTCCGCGACGAGACCGACGACGAGCTCGCCGAGCTCGACGAGGCGGCGGAGCTCGCCGATCCCGACGACCTCGACGACGAGGACGGCGAGATCGAGCTCATCGTGCTCGACATGGCCGGCACGACCGTCGTCGACGACGGCATCGTCGAGCGGGCGTTCGTGCTCGCCGCCGAGCGCAGCGGCATCATCGCCGCGGGCGACGATCTCGACGAGGCGCTGCAGTACGTGCGCGACACGATGGGCCAGTCGAAGATCGAGGTCTTCCGCGTGCTCTCGGGCGGCGACGAGGACGCCGCCCAGCATGCGAACGCCGAGTTCGAGGGCGCCTACGCCGAACTCGTCGCGAGCGAGGGCGTCGCCGAGATCCCCGGCGCCGCGCGCGTGATCGAGCGGTTGCGGGACGCGGGCGCCTCCGTCGTGCTCACCACCGGGTTCTCGCCGGCGACCCGCGACGCCCTCCTCGACGCACTCGACTGGCACGGGCTCGCCGACCTCGCGCTCTCGCCCGTCGACGCGGGCCGCGGGCGCCCGCACCCCGACCTGCCGCTCACCGCGCTGCTGCGCACCGCGACGAGCGCGGTCGACGCGATGGTCGTCGTCGGTGACACCGTGAGCGACATCGAGTCGGGTGTCGCCGCAGGGGCCGGGCTCGTCGTCGGGGTGCTGAGCGGGGCGCACGACCGGAACTCGCTCGAAGCAGCCGGCGCCGACGCGGTCATCGCCAGCGTCGCCGAACTGCCGGCGCTGCTCGGCCTGCACGGCGAGTAGGGCGGACGGGTGCACACCGTCGTGCGGGCCGCGGGGCCCGACCTGCTGCTACGACCCGCTCCGGTCGCGATGGTCTGGTACGAACCGGGCCGACCGCACGAGGCGCTCGCGGCCCCCGGCGTACGGCTCTCGCAGGGCGAGGCGCTCGTCGAGGTCGAACTCGCGACCGTCTGCGGCTCCGACGTGCACACGGTGCGCGGCGACCGGCCCGCACCCGCGCCGCTCGTGCTCGGACACGAGCAGGTCGGCCGGGTCGTCGCGGTCGGCGACGGCGCCGTGCGCGCCGACGGCTCGGCGCTCGAGCTCGGCGACCGGGTCGTCTGGTCGGTCGCGGTGAGCTGCGGCGACTGCGACCGCTGCCGGCGCGGACTCGAGCAGAAGTGCCGATCGCTCGCCAAGTACGGGCATGAGAAGGTGCATCGCGGATGGGAGCTCTCGGGCGGCTTCGCGACCCACGTGCAGCTCAGGGCGGGCACCGCCGTCGTGCGGGTGGGCGAGCAGGTGCCGGCACTCGTCGCCGCACCGGCCTCGTGCGCGACCGCGACCGCGGTCGCGGCGCTCGACGCGGCCGCCGAGCGCGTGCCGCTCGCGGGAGCGGCCGTGCTCGTCACGGGCGGCGGCATGATCGGGCTCAGCGTCGCGGCGATCGCACGCGAGGCGGGCGCCGAGGTCGTCGTCTCCGAACCGGATGCCTCGCGGCGGGCGCTCGCGCGACGGCTCGGGGCGATCGCGGTCGACCCGGGAGCCGCCCGCGGCGCGGAGGAGCACCTCGATTCCGTGCTCGAGCGGCTCGCCGCCCGAGGCATCCCCGAGTTGCTCGTCGCGATCGAAGCCTCCGGGGCGCCGCCCGCCGTGCTGGGCGCCATCGGCGCCGTGGGCGTCGGCGGTGTCGTGGTGCTCGTCGGCAGCGTGTCGCCCGGTACCGAGCTGCGGCTCGACCCGGAGCGGCTGGTGCGCGGGCTCGTCACGATCACGGGGGTGCACAACTACACGGGCGCGCAGCTCGAGCGGGCCGTGGCCTTTCTCGAGCGGTCGTGGATGTCGCTGCCGCTCGACGAGCTCGTGGGCATCACCCACGGGCTCGAGGAGCTCGACGTGGCGCTCGCCGAGGCGTCGACGGGGGAGTACGTGCGGGTCGGCGTCGCACCCGGACGTCGCGTCGTGCCCCACCCCGCCGAGCGCGCCTGAGCGGCGGGCGCGGCCGACTACCGTTCGCGGCGCGGGCGCGGCAGCATTGAGCCATGACGGATGCCACGGAGCGGGAGCTCGCCGGCGCCGCGGTCGCACGACTGCGCCGCGACCTCGAGGCCGCGTCGGCCCGGCTCGCCGAGGCGGGGGCGCGGACCGAGGTGCTCGCGGAGCTCGTCGAGCCGCGGCGGGTGCTCGGGGTCGCGCGGGCACCGCGGATGGCGCAGCTCGGCCGCGTGTGGCGGCTCGGAGTGCTGCTCGTCGCGCCCGACGGATCGGCGTACGCCACTGGGCACGTCGTGCGGGCCGAGCTGCCCGCGCGGCGCAGCGTCCTCGCCGACAGTGTCGCCGAGCACCGTGGATGGCAGGCCGCGGCGGTCAAGGGCGGCATCACCCCGGGGGAGACCGTCGACTTCGATGCCGCAGCCGTCGACCTCGACGCGCTCGCGCGCGAGGGGGCGGCCGGGCCGCTGGTGCTGCGGGGCGACACCGCCTTCGTGCGCTGGAACCCGACGCAGCCCGACGCGCTCGCCGACGCCGCGAGCTACCTCGCCGATCGTGTGGAGCTGCTGGCGTCGCCGCCGACGGGTACCTGAGCGATCGGCGGAAGAAATCACGCCGGAGCGAGACCGAAGGGGTGCGCTCAGATCGAACGACGTCGCACCGGAAAGCGCAGGTGCAGCACCCGGTCGCCCTGGATCACCGCATCCGGATCCTCCAACAGCTGCTGCGCGTCGACCGACCCGAAGTACCGCTTGCCTGATCCGAACACGACGGGTGCGACGTCCATTCGCACCTCGTCGACCAGGCCTGCGGCGAGCGCCTGGCCGCCGACGTCGCCGGCGGCGACCTCGACGATGCGGTCACCCGCGAGCCGCTGGGCCTCGGCGACGGCGGCCTCGACGCCGTCGACGAAGTGGAACGGCGCCTCGGCGTCCCAGCCCTCGGGCGCCGGCCGGTGGGTCACGACGACCACGTGTTCGATTCCACTCGGGGGCTGCCCGCCCCAGCCGTCGGTCAGGTCGAAGACGCGGCGGCCGGCGACCGTCGTGCCGACCTGGTCCCAGTACGGCCGGGTGTAGTCGAAGGAGATCTGCGACACCTTCAGCACGCCGCTCTCGTCCAACGGGACGTCGCCGTTGGTCAACCAGTCGAACAGGGGACCCGGCTGGTCGTCGTCGTCCGCGATGAAGCCGTCGACCGAGACCGAGCCGTACATGACCACCTTGCCCATTGGGCGCTCCTCTGCGACGCACCGTGACGAGGTCGTCGGGTTCACGGTAGTCCGCGCCGCCCGCTCCCCGCCAGCCCCGCGTCGTCGGCGCGCTCGGGCATTGGCCGTGGGGCGCGAGCCGCTGCTAGGCTGCTCGACCGTGTCCTGCATGTTCTCCACGATGGTGATTCGGCCCCGCACCGCCTGAGGCGGAGCGTCGACCGATTTCCGAGACCCTTCGCCTCAGCCAGCCAAGTGACCCTGGCCGGCGCACCTTCGTCGTGCCCGGCCGCTCGGATCTCTCGCCAGCGGAGCTGCAGTGCACACCCCTCGATCGTCATCTCATTCATCACGTCGTTCGTCGGGCGGGACACCGTCTCGTCCGTCGCGCCGTCCATCCGGCGACACCGCGCCGGTCGGCGGCCGGCACGAACTCGGCCAGAACTTCCTCGTCGACCGGCAGGTCGTCGGCCGGATCGTCGCGCTCGTCGCGGCGACTCACGGACCCATCGTCGAACTCGGCGCCGGCGGCGGTGCGCTCACGCACCGGCTCGCAGCGCTCGATCGCCCGCTGACGGCGATCGAGATCGATCCCGCGCGGGCCGAGGCGCTGCGGGTGCGCCTCGGCCGCCGCGCCCGCATCGTCACCGCCGACGCCCTCGACTGGCGCTACCCCGCCGAGCCGCACGTCGTCGTCGGCAACATCCCATTCCACGTCACGACGGCGATGCTGCGGATGCTGCTCGCCCGGCATCGCTGGACCGAGGCCGTGCTGCTGACGCAGTGGGAGGCAGCCCGTCGCCGGTGCGGCGTCGGCGGTACGAGCCAGCTGACCGTGCAGTGGGCGCCGTGGTACGAGTTCGACCTCGACGGGCGAGTGCCGCGCGCGGCGTTCCGGCCGGCGCCCTCGGTCGACGGCGGCCTGTTCACGATCCGCCGGCGCCGGCGGCCGCTCGTGCCGGTCGCCCGCCGGCGTGACTACCAGGCGTGGGTCGCCGACGTCTTCGGCGGCCGGACCCGCGCGCTCGGACGCCGACGGCCGAGGGATCTGGGGCCGGAAGAGTGGGTCGGCATGTGGGCGGGGCCACGTGGTGGACGATGAGCCGCCGAGGTCGGGGTGCTAGGCCCTGGGGGCGTCGGATGGACGATCGGGATCCCCGGCCGCGCCGGAGGCATCCTCATCGTTCGCCGTGGGGCTGCTGCCGGTGCCGGTGCCGGTGCCGGGGTCGCCCGAGTCGCCGCGCTCGCCGCCCTGCTGGCTCTGCTCCTGGATCGTGCGCATCATCGAGTCGCGCAGGCCCTCCTGGCCGGTGTGCAGCTCCTGGTACTTCTCGCCGGCGCCTGCGAACGGGCCGAAGGCCTCGCGCATCCGCTGCCCGCGCGGCGCCTTCACGGCGCGCATGATCACGCCGACGAGGATGATGACCGCGAAGAGCGCGATCGCGCCGCCTGCCACGATGCCCATGAAGGCGAGGTCACTGCCCTGCATTCGAGGCCTCCGTGAAGCCGAAGAGGCTGACCGGCGCGAGCCGTCCGTCGCGCAGCGCCTCGAGCACCTGGCGCTCGTGCGGCACGACGGGCTCGGGCAGCGCGTCGAGCGCGAACCACTCGAGGGCGGCGGCCTTCTGCGCCTCGATGATGCGGGCCTCGCCCGACCACTCGCGCACCTGGAAGAACACGTCGAAGCGCTGCTCGATCGGTCGCCCGGAGCCGTCGGTGCGGTGCATGAGCGTCAGCAGTTCGAGCGCGTCGGGCGCGACCTCGACGCCGAGCTCCTCGAGCGCCTCGCGGGCGGCGCCCGCGGGCAGCGACTCGCCCGCCTCGACGTGGCCGGCCGCGCCGAACGCCCAGTGCTCGTCGTAGTAGCCCGTGCCGCGGCGCAGCTGCAGCAGCACCTCGTCGCCGCGGCGGAGCAGCACGTACGCGGCGGGCACGACCGTGAACCTGCCGTGGGTCGACGCGTACGCGTCGGTGTAGTGCTCGGTCTCGGTCATGGGGTCTCGATTCGCATCGCCGCTCGACGACCGGCTCAGTAGCCGACGACCGGCCCGAACGCGTCGGCGAGCGGGGCGCGGTTGACGCCGCGCAGCTCGTCGATCGAGACGGTGAACGCGTCCTGCACCTCGAGCGACTGCGATGCGGCGTCGGTCACGCCGATGCGGCGCACCGGATAGCCGCGACCCTCGCAGAGCCCGCGGAACTTCACGTCGTCCTCCCGGGGGACGGTCACGATGACACGGCCCGCCGACTCGCTGAACAGCGCGGTCGCGAGATCGATGCCGGCGTCGCCCGTGACCTCGCCGAGGAACACGCGGGCGCCGACGCCGAAGCGCGAGACCGCCTCGGCGAGGGCGATCGCGAGGCCGCCGTCGGAGAGGTCGTGCGCCGAGTCGATGAGGCCCTCGATCGTGGCCGCCGAGAGCAGCTCGGCGAGCGCCTTCTCACCGGCGAGGTCGACCGCCGGCGGGCGGCCGCCGAGGTGGCCGTGCACGACGTCGGCCCAGGCCGAACCGTCGAGCTCGGCCGTCGTGTCGCCGAGGAGGTAGATGTTGTGGCCGTCGTCCTGCCAGCCCGACGGGATGCGCCGGGCGACGTCATCGATCACGCCGAGCACGGCGATCACGGGCGTCGGGTGGATCGGCACGTCGCCGGTCTGGTTGTAGAAGCTCACGTTGCCGCCGGTGACGGGGATGCCGAGCTCGAGGCAGGCGTCGCTCAGGCCCTCGACGGTCTCGGAGAACTGCCACATGACCTCGGGGTTCTCGGGCGAGCCGAAGTTCAGGCAGTCGCTCACGCCCATCGGCTTCGCGCCGGTCACGGCGACGTTGCGGTAGGCCTCGGCCAGGGCGAGCTTCGCGCCCTGGCGCGGGTCGAGCTGCGAGTAGCGGCCGTTCGCGTCGGTCGCGACCGAGACGCCGAGGCCCGACTCCTCGTCGACGCGCACCATGCCGGCGTCGTCGGGGTGGCTGAGCGCGGTGTTGCCGAGCACGTACTTGTCGTACTGGTTGGTCACCCACGCGGCATCCGCCTGGTTGGCCGAGCCGACGAGCTTCAGGAACTGCTCGCGGATCTCGTCGGGAGTGGCCGGGCGGTCGAGCTTCGCGGCGGTGTCGGCCTGCAGGGCGTCGATCCACGACGGGTAGGCGACGGGGCGCTCGTAGACGGGGCCGTCGACGGCGACGGTGCGCGGGTCGACGTTCACGATCTCCT
This sequence comes from Agromyces sp. NPDC055658, assembly GCF_053618155.1. NCBI lineage: Bacteria > Bacillati > Actinomycetota > Actinomycetes > Micrococcales > Microbacteriaceae > Agromyces > Agromyces sp. NPDC055658. Next base: position 52,289 of record NZ_JBSHHD010000021.1, read on the forward strand.
GGCCGTGCCACATGATGCTGAGGCGCCCGGTGTCGGTGACCTCGCCGAGCACGCTCGTCTCGACGTCCCACTTCTCGACGACCTTCAGGAAGCCCTCGAGCTTCTCGGGCTTCACGATCGCCATCATGCGCTCCTGGCTCTCGCTCATGAGGATCTCTTCAGGCGTGAGCGTGGGGTCGCGCAGCAGCACGTCGTCGAGCACGATCGCCATGCCGCCGTCGCCGTTGGAGGCGAGCTCGCTCGTCGCGCACGAGATGCCGGCCGCGCCCAGGTCTTGAATACCCTCGACGAGGTCGTTCTGGAACAGCTCGAGGCAGCACTCGATGAGCACCTTCTCGGCGAACGGGTCGCCGACCTGCACGGCCGGACGCTTGGTGGGGCCGCCCTCGGCGAAGGTGTCGGAGGCGAGGATCGACGCGCCGCCGATGCCGTCGCCGCCGGTGCGGGCGCCGAAGAGCACGACCTTGTTGCCCGCGCCCTTCGCGTTGGCGAGGTGCAGGTCTTCGTGGCGCAGCACGCCGACCGCGAGTGCGTTGACGAGCGGGTTCGCCTGGTAGGTCGAGTCGAACCAGGTCTCGCCGCCGATGTTCGGCAGGCCGAGGCAGTTGCCGTAGAAGCTGATGCCGCTCACCACGCCGTGCACCACGCGCGCGGTGTCGGGGTGCGAGATGTCGCCGAAGCGCAGCGCGTCCATGACGGCCACCGGGCGGGCGCCCATCGAGATGATGTCGCGCACGATGCCGCCGACGCCGGTCGCGGCGCCCTGGAACGGCTCGATGTAGCTCGGGTGGTTGTGCGACTCGATCTTGAAGGTGACGGCCCAGCCCTCGCCGATGTCGAGCACGCCGGCGTTCTCGCCCATGCCCACCATCAGGTGCTGCTTCATCTCGGGCGTGACCTTCTTGCCGAACTGGCGCAGGTAGATCTTCGACGACTTGTACGAGCAGTGCTCGCTCCACATGACCGAGTACATCGCGAGCTCGGCGCTCGTCGGGCGGCGGCCGAGGATGTTGCGGATGCGCTCGTACTCGTCGGGCTTCAGGCCCAGGGCGGCGTACGGCTGCTCCTTCTCGGGCGTCGCGGTCGCGACCTCGACGGTGTCGAGCACCGGCGTCGAGGGTGCAGCGATGGTGGTGGGGGTTTCGGTGGTCACGAGTGGCGAGCTCCAGAGAACGGCGGCGTGGCGGATGCCGGGGGGCGGATGCCTGACCCCAGCAGTCTACCGGCCGTGCTCAGGTGAGCAGGCCGCTCGCGGGCGGGGGTTCGGACCGTGCGACGTGGCGCGCTCGGGTGGCGCTACGCGCTGCCCCCGGCTGGGCCGGGGGAGCGTTCAGGCGGCGTCGGCGAGCGGTTCGGGCCCGATGCGACCCCGCCCCGGGTCGGGTGGCCGGTTCGCGGGATGCCCCGGGCCGACATCGCCGGGTCGCGGTCGCTGCTCGGGGTCGAGGTGCACGGGCGGCACGAACCAGCTGCGGTGATCGCGGATGACGACGAGCCATCCGTCGTCGTGCACGCGGTGGTGGTGGAACGCGCACAGCATGACGCCGTTGTCGAGGTCGGTCGGGCCGGCGTCGCGCTTCCACCAGGCGATGTGGTGGGCGTCGGCGTGCGATGGCGGGCGGGTGCAGCCGGGCCAGGCGCAGCCGCCGTCGCGCTCGACGAGGGCGATCTTCTGCGCGGCCGAGAACAGGCGGGCGGATCGGCCGAACTCGAGCACCTGGTGGCCGTCGCCGATGAGCATCGGGGCGATGCCGGCCGATGCGGCGAGTTCGTGCAGCGTCGCGATCGACACCGGCTGGTCGATGCCGTCGATCGTCGCGAACCCGTGGCCGGCGGCGAGGTCGGTCGCGTTCACCCGGGCGACGATCGTGACCGCTCGCAGCGCGGGCGGTGCCGACGTCGCGGTGAGCGAGAGCCGCGCGATGTCGGCGAGGGCGTCGGCGTTCAGCTGCTGGATCGTGCGCTCTTCGGCCGTGATCGGGTCGACGCCCTCGCCGCCGCCGCACTCGTCTGCGGCGGCGCCGAACGGACGCTTCGCGTCGCGCGCTCGCCGCAGTTCGGCCTTCACGAGGGTCTCGATCGCGAGCTTGATCGGGGCGCCGGTGGCGGGGTCGAACGCACCCTTGAGGTTGATCATGCCCGCGGCGTCCTCCCAGACGGAGAGGCCTCGACGGGCTCGCAACTCGTCTTCTCGGGGCTTCACGCCGTCGGGGTCGAGGTGCGCCTCGAGCTGCTTGACCAGCCGCGCGAGGCCGTCGACGCCGACCGCGGGGGCCCGATCGACGAGGAATCGCTCGGCGTCGTCGAGCTCGGCCCGGTCGGCGCGCGGACCGACCCCGTCGAGGAACCGGCGGATCACCTCGGCCGCGGCCACCGCGAGCACGCCGGCGTGGAGCGCGGCGGCCACGTGCGGGTGCCGAGGCGGCAGTGCCTCACCCGTGAACGACGCACGCTCACCGGTCGCCCGGCCGACCGCGACGAGGCGTGTGGCATCGGCGTATCGGCCGCCGGTCGCCTGGGCGATCAGCCGCGACCCACTCGATGAGACGGCCGGGTGCGGGGTGCTGCGCCGGGGTGGCAGGGTCGAGACCGACCTGCCAGAGTGAGGGCACGAAACGCGGCAGAGGAGGCGCAATGGGCGACGGCGACGATCGGATGCCTCGGGCGACGATGTGGTGGGGCATCGCCCTGCTGTTCGGCGGAGGAGCGCTCATCGTGCTCGCCCCCACGATCGTGAACGTGCTCGTGACGCCGAACACCGAGTCGTGGGCGGCGGTCTACGAGCTCATCGTCACGATCGTCTCGGTCCTCCAGGCGACGATCCCCCCGCTCGGCGCCTCGCTCATCGCGGCCGCACTCGTCATGCGCCACCTCGACCGACGGCTCGGCCGAGGCACGCGCGACGAGCGCCCGAAGCGCTGGTACTTCCCTCCCTCGGCGGAGTGACGATCCGCGCGGCGCCGGCCGGAGGCATCCCACCCGGCCGACGCCTCGCCGCGGCCCGTGCTCAGCTGCCCGTCGTCTTCGGCGGTGTCGGCAGCGGCTTCTTCGCCTGACCGCTCGACTTCGCCTTCGTCGGCGTCGCAGGCAGCGGCTTCGTCGTCGGCGCGACCGTCGCCTGGGCGCCGCCGCCGGCGCCGCCGGCGGTCGCCGTCGACGTCGACGGCTGGCTGCTGTTCACCGACGGCGTGCCGCCCGCCGTCGCGTTGCCGGCTCCGCCGCCCGGCGCGTTCGCCGTCGCCGCGGTCTTGTCGCCGCCGAACTTCGCCCGCTTGCCGTACGGGGCGCCGAGCTTCACGGTGCCCTCGTCGAGGTCGATGTCGATCAGCGGGTTCGGCTCGGCGATCTCGGCCGTGTCCTGCCACTTCTTCGCGGCATCCCGGTCCATGCCCACGCCGAGCCGCACGAACGCCTTCGGCAGATGGTTCGCCTTGCCGGCGTCCATCGCCTGACCGACCGCCCCGAGCGCTGCGAAGCCCGACATCTTGCCCGCGGCGTCGCTCTTGTCCCACGCCGCCCTGACGACGTCGTTGGCCTTCGCGATCGTGAAGAGCGCGCCGCTCGGGTCGTTGTACCTGATGGCGTTCGAGCCCGCGTACGCGTACGAGGCCTGCAGCTCAGGAGAGCCGATGAGGCTGAACGGGTCGCTGAGCGCCGGATCGACGGTCAGGAACAGCTCGCGCCGCGCGTCGTACCAGCGCTCGCCGAAGTCCATCAGGCTGCGCCGCTCGTCGGTGTACGCGCCCGCGTACTGGTACGGCGTGCGGTACACCGTCGAGTGCTCGTCGATCCACACCTCGCCGGTCGGGAAGTACTCCTGGTGCTGGAACGTCTGGCCCGTCGCGTCGGTGACGACGTTGGTGCTGCCCTGCAGGTCCTTGTGCAGGAAGTAGCGCTGACCCTCGGCGGCGTACGGATCGTCGCCCGGGTCGCGCTGCTGCGCGATCAGCTCGTCGTCGACCCAGACCTGCTTCGTGAGCTCGTTGCCGTTGCGCACCGTGACCCACGGGTTGATGAACGCCGTCTCGCCGTTCGGACCGCGCTCGATGACCCTGCGGCCCTCGTCGTCGTAGGCGTACTCGGTCGTCTCGCCGTACTCGTCGACGAGCACCATGTGGCCGGCCCAGTCCCAGCTGATCTCCCGTGCGATCTTCGCCTTCTTGCCGGTGCCGTTGACGATCTGCGTGAGCTCGCCGTCGGCGTCGTAGTGGAACGTGTCCTGCCCCTGCGTGCTCACCTGGTGCGGGCCGTCGGCCGCGAACGTGCGGTTGAACGAGTACGAGGTGCCGGACTGCACCTTGCTGCCGAGCTTGTCGACCTGCGCCTTCTTCACGACGTTGCCGGCGTCGTCGAAGTCGAGGTCGAACGTGTAGCTGCGGGTGTTCTTCCACACCTTCGCCGAACCCGAGGCGTCGACGAGCCGGTCGTACGGGTCGTAGCCGTACGTCATCGACACGGGGCTGCCGAACAGGTTCGTCACGGTCGACGGCACGTCGTTCGAGTACTTCGTCGGGTTGCCCACCTTGTCGTACTGGTACGTCTGGTCCTGCACCTCGGCGTAGTGCGCCGGGTTGCCCTTGAGCGGCCGGTCCGCCGAGACCGTGCGCACGTTGTCCATCCACCTCGTCAGCTCGTCGTAGCTCCAGGTCGTCGTCGCGCCGTTGCCGTAGTCGATCGCGGCGGGCACGAGGAACTCGTCGTAGCGCCGGTCGTTCACGTAGTCGTAGTGCCACGTGGTCGGCTCGTCGGTGTACGTCGGGTTGCCGTCGGCGTCGAGCACGGGGTTGCCGTCGGCGTCGAGCACGGGCACCTTCACGAGCCCGGGTTCGTCGCCCACGACCGACCTGGTGAGCCCGCCCGCGTCGTAGTCGTAGGTCAGCACCTCCCCGTCGGGATAGGTCATCGTCTCGACGCGGCTGAGCCCGTCGTACTCCCACTCGGTGGTCCACTGGAACCGCGGGTCGCCGGGCACCCAGTTGTGCAGCTTGATCTCGCTGAGCTGGCTCGTCGTGTTGCCGAGCGGGTCGTAGCCCAGCGTGACCACGCGAGCGGCGTCGTCGATCTGCACGATCCGGCCGGCGCCGTTGTCGGGCGCGCCCGCCTCGCCGTACGTGTACGTCACGTCGGGGGTGTCCTCGGGATAGTCGATCTTCACGAGGTTCTGCAGCTCGTAGTGGTAGGTCGTCTCGACGTCCTCCTCGCGGAGCGTTCCCGAGACCTCCTTGACGACCTTGCCCTCGGCGTCGTACCACGTCTCCACGAGGCCGCCGTCGGGGGTGTCGGTGCTGGTCTTGTTGCCGACCCCGTCGTAGGTGTGGGTGGTCTCGTTGCCGGCGACGTCGACGACCCGCAGCAGCTGGCCGAGGGGGTCGTACCCGTAGCGCGCGGTCTTCGGGGCCAGCAGGTCGGCCGGGTCGGGGGTCGCCGGGTTCAGCGGCTGGTCGTCCATCTGCAGCTCGTTGCCGCGGATGTCGGTGAACGTCGTCGTCACCCGGCCGCGCGGGTCGGTGCTGACGGCTCGCATCACGGATGCCTCGTGGCCGGCGACCTCGGCGTCGCCGAAGCCGTACGTCGTCGTCGTGGTCCGCGCCCCCGGCTCGGTCTGCAGCGTCTCCTGATCGAGCAGGTTGACCTCGCGGACCGTCTTCGTCGCGACATCCGAGGTCGCCGTCTCGTAGGTCGTCTGCGCGACCGTGTCGAACGTCGGCCGGTAGGTCTCGACCTCGTGGCCGAAGACGTCGTAGACGACGGCGCCGCTGACGACGCGCCCGTCGGCCGGGACGCCCTGTGCGTCGACGACCCGCGCATCGCGCTTCTGCTGCGTGATGCGGCCGGTGCCGTCGGCGAACTGGACCGTCTCGATCGGGTCGTCGTTGAACCGGTCGGCGTGCCGCGCGATCGCGTAGCCGTATGCGGGGGCGTTCGGGTGGTACTCGAACGTCACGGCGTCGGCCTGCAGCGGGTTGCTGATCGAGGCGGGCCGACCGAGGCCGTCGTAGGTGTACGACGTCGTGTTGCCGTTCGCGTCGGTGCGACTCGCGACCGCCCCCGACGCCCAGTCGAAGGTCGCGGTCGAGGTCATGCCGGTGCGCAGCGGCACCGGATCGGTGTCGGCCTCGTAGTCGAGGAAGACGTCGACCTCGTCCTGGCTGCCGAAGTCGTACTCCGTCACCTCCGCGATGTTCGCGTGGCCCACGTTCGTGTCGTAGACGTACTCGACCGCGTAGCGCACGCCGCCCTCGCCCTCGGGATAGACGATGCGGTTGTAGCTGCCCCACGAGTCGTACTGCAGCTCGGTGACGGCGGTCTCGGTGTCGCTGATGCGCTCCTCGAGGTGGGTCACCGACTGGTTGTCGCAGACCGCGTCGCGACCGTCGCGCTGCCGCATCACGTTGCCGTCCGAGTCGAAGACGGTGATGACCGCCGGCACGCTCACCCACGTGGGGCACACGTCGGGCGAGAAGATCGGCGAGGCCTGCTCGTCGCTCGGCATCGGGTAGTACGGGGTGTCGCCGAAGCAGCCGAGGCCGGCCGAGTAGTCGCCCCCGTCGTCGACCTCGACCTCGGAGGACGAGATGCGGCAGTCGGCGTAGTCGGTGACGGTCAGCACGTCGTCGGCATCGGTCTCGAGCTCGCCCTCGTCGAACTGCTCGAGCACGTTGCCGAGGCCGTCGTAGGTGAAGCTCACGCTCGTCTCGTTGCCGACCGTCGTGCCGTCGGCGGCGAAGTAGCGCTCCTCGCTGTCGACGACGAGCGGCGCGTACGACCACGTGAGCGACTCGGTTCCGGTCAGGGTCGGGATGGCCGTGTCGATGTCGACGAGGTCGGCCTCGGCGAGCGGGTCGAAGCCGTCGGCGACGCCCTGCACGTCGCGGATGCCCCAGTCGAGCGTTGCGGCGCGCAGCTTCTTGCCGCTCTGCGCGTCGCTCACGACCATCGAGGTCTGCAGCCCGGCGACGAACACGTCGTCGTTGAGGTACTCCGTCTCGGTGGTGCGCTTGGCGACGCCCTGCTCGTCGAGCTCCTGCTCGGTGACCTTGCCGAATCCGAGCGGCTGGCGGAACAGCCGGTCGAAGCGCAGGTCGTCGTACGCGAACGTCGACACCGAGACATCCGCACCGTCGCCGGGCCGGCCGTCGTCGACCGCGACGCGGCTGAGCGCCCACGTCGAGCCGGGGTGCGCGACCGTGTTGCCGTACCGCTCGTAGTCGAGGCTGACCGTGCCGCCGAGCGGGTTCGTGTACGACGAGAGCAGGTTGGTGCGCCCGGTCGTGTTGCGCTGCACGGCCACCTGGTGGTCGTCGGTCGACGCGAGCGAGTCGACGAAGCCGTCGCCGTCGATGTCCTCGAGCGTGACCTCGGAGAAGCTCACCGAGTTCTGGTACGAGGCGCCGGGGTTGATGACGAGGTAGCACGCGACGAGGCACAGCGGGCCGGCGTACACGGTGAAGTCGACGCCGCCGCCCATGCCCTGCGAACGGTCGTACGACACCTGCGGCGACGCGCCGAGGTCGGCGACGCCGACACCGGCGGCGCGGGCGAAGTCGCCGAAGTCGACCGCGGGCGCGAGGCCCGACCCCGTGCCGAACTCGACCGTCGGCTGCTCACCGGCGGACGGCTTGTGCAGGCGGTCGGGGATGCCGTCGCCGTTCACGTCGAGCCACGCGAAGCGGGCCATGTCGTAGTTCCAGTTGAACGAGACGCCGCCCGAGAACTCGCCCCACGGCGTCGCGAAACCGGCGGACGCGTGGGCGCCGATCGACTCCTGGGTGTTGAAGCCCCCGGTCGCGAGCGGCAGCACCGCGTCGGCGAACGAGTAGCCGAGGTTGTAGCGCACGAACACGCCGCTCGGGTTCGTGTAGACGACGTCGGGCAGGCCGTCGCCGTTGACGTCGGCGAGCTCCTGCGACATCTGCGCCGTGTCGCCGCCGCCGGTCGGGATGTCGGAGAGCGCATCGGGCGGGCCGTAGTCGGCCGAGAGCGGGCCGCCGGAGGGGCCCGACTCGTTCGGGTTCGTGAACGACACGTCGAATCCGCCGCCGACGCTCACGCCGAAGCCTGCGCCGAGGCCCGGATCGCTGTCGGAGGCCTTGCTGCCCTTCGACGCCGCATTGCCCTGCGTCGTGTTCGTCTTGCCCTTGTTGTTGGCCGAGATGTCGACGAGGCCCGCGTCGAGGCCGCCCGATGCGTTCACCGTGAAGTCCTGGTTGACGAGCCCCTTCCTCGGGGTGGGATCCGCGACGGTCTTCTGGAAGATGCCGCGCTGGCTCGTGTACTGCACGTTGCCGGGCGTGATGACGTCGGGGTAGCCGTCGCCGTTGAGGTCCTCGTAGTCGACGAGGCTCCAGCTCGGGCCGATGCCGACCGACCCGCCGAGCGGGCCGAAGCCGAAGCCGAGCGAGAGGCTCGGACCGGTGACCGAGATGCGCGTCACACCGCTCTTCGAGGCCCCGTCGTCGACGCCCAGCGAGACCGTGTCGCTCGACAGGCGCGAGGAGCGCATGCGCTCGGCCGACGCGGCGAGGTTGTCGCGGGTGCCGCGCCACTGCGGGGCGTCGAGCGGCGATGCCCCCTCACCGAGCGAGTCGGGATCGAGCAGCGGCAGGTACGCGTAGGCGGGGTCGATGTCGGGCTCCGCCTCGCACTCGGTCACCGGGCCCGTGCACAGGTCTTCGAAGCCGTCGGCGGGCTCCGCGGACTGCGCGGCGGCCTCGTCGATCACGAACGCGTCCTCGTCGACGGGTTGGGTCGCCTTGCCGCCGCTCGCCGTGTAGCCGGCGACGCCCCACCCGCGGTAGGCGAGGGGGAAGATGCCCTGCCGGCCGGTCCACGTCATCACGACGGGCGGCGTCACCTCCTCGGGGACGGCCTCGTCGGTGCGCAGCGTCACCGCGAACCCGTCGGCCGACAGCGCGTCGGCGAGCGCGGGCTCGCGCACGCTGAGCTCGAACCAGTACTCCTCGCCGTCGACGAGCCCGAACGACTGGTCGGGCGGCGTCGCCGTCGGGTCCGTGAGATCCACCGAGGTCTGGTCGACCGAGGCGCCGAGCGTGACCTGCTTCTTCCAGACGAGGCCGTCGCGGCTCTTGATGCTGAGCACGACGTCGCGGTTCGGCAGCTCGTCGGCGATCGGCGAGAGCACGGCGTGCTCGATCTTCAGCTCGCCGTAGTCCTCGGTGTCGTCGGCCGTCCACGGCGCGAGCACCTCGGCGGTCGACCGGTTCGGGTACTGCTCGATCTCGGGCGCGAGGTCGACGCGCTTCGTGTCGGTGAGCACGCCGTCGATCTCCTGCTGCACCTCGATCGGGTCGCCGTTCTCGTCGGTCGCCGCGGTGTAGTGGATCGACGGGTTCCACGAGATGGCGGTGAGGTCGATCGACGAGTCGACCCCGAGGTGCGCGTGCACCGTGTCGGTCTCGGGCTCGGAGGCGGCGTCGTCGGGGTCGGCGGCCACCGGACCCGACACCGGCGTGTCCGCCGTGAACGCGATCGTGCCCACGAAGTCGCCGGGGATCATGCCGTCGGTGATCGTGACGTCTGCCGAGCCGTCGTCGGGCGTGCCGACCGCGTCGGGGATGGCGACCGGCAGCACCGTCGTGGGATCGGCGTCCGTGCGGTCGACCACGAGCCGCACGTCGTCGCTCGTCGCCTTCGACTTCACGACGGTCGCCGTGAAGCGCACGGTGCCGTCGTACGGCATGACGACGCGCGTGTTCGGGCGCCCGGCGAGCGTGAAGTCGTCGGCGATCGAGTAGACGGTCTGCGACAGTCCGTTGACGTCGAGCGGCACCTCGACGGTGTCGTCGGGCACCGGGTCGACCGAGCCCTCGTCGACGACCGCGTCGCCGCCGATCGCCGTGTAGGTCACCGTCGGTGCCCACGCGACCTCGTCATGAGCGCCGTCGTCGATCGAGCCGACCCGGAAGTAGACGCGGTCGCCCGCCTGCACCTCGAGCGGGGTGGCCGCGTCGAACGCGACCGATTCGTCTCCGGGGGTGGCGGGATCGTCGGCGACGAGCGTCTCGACGACCTCGCTCGCCTCGTTCAGCTGGATCGCGACGCGAACGCCGTCGTCGCTCGCGGCCGCCTCGGGGGAGTCGAGGTCCGCTGCGCCGGTGATCGAGACGGTGCCGTCGAAGGGGGCGACCCAGCGCCGGACCGTGTCGATCGGCGGCGAGGCGGACTGCAGTCGCTGCTGCAGCGCGTCGAGCTCGGTGCTGTCGACCTGCGGCGTCTGCCCGCCGGTCGCGAGCGGCACCGGCGTGCCCGTGCTGCCGGCCTCGAAGGACGGGACCCCGTTCTTCAGCCGGTTGAAGTAGACCGATCCCTCGTGCACCAGGTCGGGCAGCCCGTCGGCGTTGACGTCGGTGAAGTACACGTCGCCCCAGGCGACCGCGCCACCGACGCCGAACGAGGCGGTGACGACGATGTGCGCCTCGACCGCGACCTGCAGCTGGAACTCGTGGTCGCGCGAGAGCCCCTTGCCGGTGAGCGTCGTGAGCGGCACCGGCGCGCTGAACTCGGGTTCGCCGTCGGGTCCGCCGAGGTTCAGCCGGTACCAGACCTCGTGCTTGTCGCCGTTCGCGTCCGTCTTGCCGGCGTTCTTGAACACCTTGTCGGGAAGTCCGTCGCCGTTGAGGTCGATGAACTCCTCGAGGCCGTCGGTCTGGCCGCCGCCGACCTGGATCGATGCCCCGAAGGAGCCGACCTTCTGCGGGATGGCCGGGTTGAACCCGATGTAGGCGTGGCCCTCGGCCGAGTTCGACTCGGAGCCCCCGAGCGCGCCGGCCGTGACGTTCTCGTCGAGGAACAGGCGGTCGCCGAGGTCGTCGTTCGCGCCCGTCTCGCCCGTGTTCCACGTCGGATCGGTCGCGAACCCGGCGTAGCCGGCCTGCGAGTACCCGACGTCGTTGAAGTACTGGAAGGTGTGCGTGACGGCGGCGGGGGTGCCCGCGCCCTGCGTCACCGTCGACAGCAGGGTCTTGCCGAACGGCCCGGTCTTGTAGCCGAGGTCGTAGCGCGTGGCGAGCTGGTCGTAGTCCCGACCGCCGTCGACCTGGAGGTCGCCGTACCAGACCTCGACGCTCGCGAGCCGCTCGGCGAGCAGGTCGAGGTAGCGGCCGGTGCCGTCGAGCGTCGAGTCGGGGCGCAGCGGGTACTTCGCGTTCGTCTCCGACGCGGGGTCGACGAGTTCGGTCTGCCGGATGAAGCGGATCTCGTACGGCGGCTGCTCGTGGTAGCCCTCGACCGGATGGTTCTCGTCGGAGGCCTCGGCGGCCTCGGTGTAGAAGATGCTGCGCAGGAACGTGTGGCGAGCGCACAACGTGTCGGCGTCGTCGTCGCACGAGGCATCCGCGACCCAGCCGCCGTCGACCGAGGCGTCGTAGCGGTACCGCAGCGTGTCGTACGCGTACCGGAACATGTTGACGCCGACGTCGCGCTGCGCCGAGAGCAGCCACTTGACGATGTTGCCGTCGTCGTCCTTCACGATGGAGTCGGGGTCGAGCGCCCCCGTGTTCGGGCCGGGCTCGACGAACCCGCGGGTCACGCCGAGCGGTCCGCCCATCGGCCCGCCGGCGTCGGGCTTGGCGCCGTACCAGCGGATGCCGCCCATCTTGTCGCGGACCTCCCACCAGTAGTTCTTCGGGCTGTCGCCGTGGCGGATGATCTGTTCGTACTCGGTCTCGACCTGGCGCGTGAAGTCCTGCCGGTCGGCGATGCGGTCCTCCCACGCGTCGCCGAGGGCGTTCGGCACGAGCATCGCACCGTCGAGCGAGTACGACTCCGACTCCTTGTCGGCGTCGAAGTACGGCACGCCGTAGCTCGTGTCGACCTCGACCGTCCCGACGCCGAGGTCCCAGCCGATGCCGGCCCAGCTCGACTCCGTGGCGGAGGCGTAGTCGAGCGAGAGCTCGGGCGTCATGCCGCGTCCCTGCGGGACGATGAGCGGGTACGACAGCTGGGCGCTGCCGTCGCTGGATGCCTCGGGCGCATCGATGAGCGCGAGGCCCTCCGCCGGATCGGCGTACTGCAGGCCGTCGAACGACCCGTCGCCGAGGTCGTCGGGCGTGAGCAGCGACTCGCGTGCGAGGGTCTCGCCGGGGTCGGCGGCACCGCCGAACCCGCCCGTCGCCGCGAATGCCCCGGTCGCCAGCAATCCGAGTACTGCGACGACCGCCGCCGTCTTCACCGCCGTGCGCTTTGCAGACATCGTCGTCCTCCGTCGGCCGATCCCGTCCCGCGCGCGGAGTGCGCGGGTCGAAGCCCAGTCGACCCCAGAACTGGTGCCGTGTCATGAAGAAAGCCTTCAAGTAGCCTTCAACCGGGGGGACGGCGTCGTCGACGCGTGCGGCGACGCCGATGGGATTCCGAGTGGATGAACAAGGGTGTCGCATGACCGGGCGATCGGGTGGTTCGGCCGCCTTCGTCGCGCCCGACGCGTACTTCTTCGACGGTCATCGCTTCGAGCCCGCCACCGGGACGCTCGTGCTCGACGGCGGCAGGGCGCGCACCGCCCGTCTCGCGGGCGGGGAGCTGCACCTCCGTCCGAAGACGGCGGCGGTGCTCACCGCCCTGCTCGAGCGCGCCGGCGGACTCGTCACGAAGGCGGAGCTCATCGACGAGGTGTGGGACGGCGCCACGGGCGACGAGTCGATCGCCGTCTGCGTCGCCGAGCTCCGGAGACTGCTCGGGGAGCGCGCCGACGACCCGCACTACGTGGCGACCGTGCACCGGCGCGGGTACCGGTTCGGGGCGCCGGTGACGACCGCGCCGCGGCGCGAGGGGCGCGGCGGGCCGGGGCCGGTCGGACGGGAGCCGGAACTGGGCGAGCTCGCCGCGTGGCGGTCGGCCGCGACCGCGGGCGACCGGGTCGTCGGCTTCGTGGCGGGCGAGGCGGGTGCGGGCAAGACGACGCTCGTCCGCGAGTTCGTCGCGAGGCTCCTCCCGGAGCGACAGGTGCTCGGCGAGGGGCGCTGCGCGACGCCGTCGTCGGAGGCGTCCGGGCCGGCGCTGCCGTTCCAGCCGTTCCTCGACGCCATCTCGGCGATCTGCCGCGGACCGGGCGGCGCGAGCTTCCGCGAGATCCTGTGGCGGACCGCCCCGACCTGGCTGCTGCAGCTGCCGGAGCTCATCGAGCCGGCCGCCGTCGAACGCCTGCGCCGTCGCGCCGTGGACCGGTCGATCGGCCGCATGATGCGCGAGGCGGCGGCGGCGTTCGACGCGATGTCGGCCGTCGCCCCCGTCGTCATCGTCATCGAAGACCTGCACGCCGGCGACGACGCGACCGTCGAGCTCGTCGCCCACCTCGCCGACCGGGCGTCCCGTGCGCGACTGCTCCTGATCGCCACCTATCGGGGTGAGGAGGTGCCGGGAGGCGGCGAACTGGCCGACGTCATCGGCCGCCTCGTGGCACTCAGGCGTGCCGAGCACCTCGAGCTCGGACCGCTCGACGCCTCGGCCGTGGCGAGCCTGCTGGCCCGGTCGGAGCGCCGGCGTCCGCCCGGGCCCGAGGTCGTCGCGGCGGTGCTCGACCGCTCCGAGGGGAATGCGATGTTCGTGTCGGCACTCGTCGCCCGGCTCGTCGAGACCGACGGCGTCGATGCGAGCGGAGGCTCGCCGATGACGACGGCCCAGCTCGCCACGGCCGAGGTGCCGGTCGCGGTCGAACGCCTCATCGCCGATCGCCTCGATCGCCTGCCCGCCGGGGATCGCCGCGTGCTGCTGGCGGCCGCGGCCGTGGGCGTGGAGTGCTCGGTCACCGAGGCCGCGGCCGCGCTCGCCGTGCTCGCCGACGGCGACGGCGCGGATGACGGCGGGGTCGACGCGGCCGGCGTGGCCGGCGAAACCGACGTCGGGCGCGCGCTGGCGCGGACCGCCGCGAACACCGGGGTCATCGTCGAGACCGAGCCGATCGTCTGGCCCGACGGATCGGTCGACGCGTGCTACCGGTTCGCCCACCGCCTCGCCCGTGACGTACTCGACGCCCGGCTGGGCGCGGCGGCGCGCATCGCGGTGCACCGGGCGATCGCGGAGCGGCTGACGGCGCGCGCGACGCCGGGATCGCTGGCCGGCACCGCGGCCGAGCACTACGAGCTCGGCCGCCAGCCCGACCGGGCCGCCGAGCAGTACGCGCGCGCCGCCGAAGCGGCGCATCGTGCACTCGACACGCGACGCGCCCGCGAGTACGCCGGCCGAGGCATCCGACTCGCCGCGGGTGCCGGTGCCGGCGTACCGGCCGCCGTCAGGCTACGGCTGCACCTGCAGCTCATCGCCGCGCTGCTCGGCGAGCACGGGCCGTCGGCCGAGGACCTGGGGGATTCGCTCGCCGAGGTCGAGGTGCTCTGCGGGTCGGCCGACGATCCGATGCTCGTCGCCCGCGCCCGGCACGTGTTGTGGAGCCTCGCGTTCATGCGCGGCGACCTGGTGGCGGCCGGCGCCCTGTTCGTCGACTTCGAGGTCGCCGTCGCCGACGTCGACGACGCGGTGCTCGCGACTCAGCTCGCCGATGCGCGGGCACTCACGTTGCTCGCCGAAGGGTCGCCGGCGCTCGCGCTCGCCGTCGTCTCGCGGCCCGAAGCGGCGGGCGCAGGGTTCCCCGGTGGCTCCGACCGCCCGGAGGCGGTCGTCGTCGATCGGTCCACGGCCGCGCTCGCGAGCTGGCTGGTCGGCCGAGCCGACGACGCCAGGGCGCTGGCCCTCGACGGGTTGCGCGTCGCCCGGGAGTCGGGCGCACCAGGAATCGTATGCCGGAGCCTCTGGCCCGTCATCGCGGTGCACCAGTTGCGCGGCGAGCGAGCCCGGGTGCGCCAGTACGCGGCCCAGCTCGCCGCGGTGGCCGAGCTCGACGAGCATTCGCGATGGCGCTCGGTCGCCGCGCTCTTCGACGGGTGGGCGCGCCCTCCGGGCCCGGGCGCGCGGTCGGGCGCGCGCGAGACGGCGCATCCCGCCGAACGCCTGATGGCCGGCGGCATGGGATTCGGGCGGCCGTACCATCTCGCGGTCGCGGCCGAGACCGCGGCGCTCGCGGGCGACCACGAGCGCGCCGACGCCACGATCGACGAGGCGCTCACCGCGGTCGCCTCGACCGGGGATCGCTGGTACCACGCGGAACTGCTGCGCGCCCGCGCCGAGATCCTGGTCGCGTCCGCTCGGGGCCACCCGGAGCGGGGCGTCGTGGCCGAGATCGACGAACTGCTCGAGGAGGCGGTCGCGGTCGCTCGCGCCCAGGGCGCTTCGGCGATCGAGGTGCGAGCGCTCACGGGTCTCGTGCGGCGCGGCGATCGGACGACCGACGGCGCCGTCCATGCGGGGGAACGGCTCGCACAACTGCTCGACGAGCTCGGTGAGGGCATCGCCCGCGTCGACCGCGCCGCTGCCGTCTCGGCACTGCGCGCGTCGGGTGCGGCGCGCCACGTCGGTTCCCCGGCCCTCCGCAACTGACCCGCGCGACGAGCGCCGCCACGTCAGGCGGCGAGCGCCGCCACGCAAGGTGGTCTCGGTCGTCGGTTCCCGACGGCCGCTCGAACGCTGCCGCGCACTCGCCGCGCAGGGTGGTCTCGGTCGTCGGTTCCCGACGGCCGCTCGAACGCTGCCGCGCACCCGCCACGTAAGATGGTCCTGGTCGTCGGTTCCCGACGGCCCTGGGCGCGCCCATCAGCGCGCAGTCGACCCGCCGCCGGCATTCGCGGAGCCCCGCCCGCCGCCCTCGGGACGCCATCCGCTTCAGGACTCCTCCAATGACGTCGTCAACCCCCGTCAGCCGTACCCCCGCGCCGCCGTTCCCGTGGCTCGGGCTCATCGTGCTCGCCGCGGCCGTGTTCCTCTCGGTCACGATCGAGATGCTCCCGACCGGTCTCCTGCCCGACATGAGCAGCGGCCTGCAGGTCGGCGAGCCGCTCATCGGCGTACTGGTCACGGTGTTCGCCGCGACCGTCGTCGTGCTCACCGTGCCGCTCGCCGCGCTCACGAAGCGCGTGCCCCGCCGCACGCTCATCGTGCTCACGCTCGGCGTGCTGGCGCTCAGCTGCCTGCTCACCGCGGTCGCGCCGAACTACCCGACGGTCGTCGCGACCCGCGTGCTCGGCGGTGCCGCGCACGGCCTGTTCTGGTCGGTCGTCGGCGCCTACGCCGGCCATCTCGTGCCCAAGGAGCAGCTGGCCCGCGCGGTGTCGATCAGCGTCGCCGGCGGTTCGGCGGCGTTCGTGCTCGGCGTGCCGCTCGGCACCGCACTCGGCCAGGCCTTCGGCTGGCGGCTCGCGTTCGCGTGCGTCGGTGTGCTCACCCTCGTCGGCGCCCTGCTCGTGCAGCGGTTCCTGCCGCCGGTGCGGCATCATGCGGGCGAGGCGGATGCCGCGCCCGTGCGCATCCGCAAGGACCCGACGTTCGTGCCAGTCATCGTGGTGTGCCTCATCACGGCGGTCGCGATGGTCGGCATGTACACGTTCTACACGTACATCGCGCCCTACATGACCGACGTCATGGGGCTGCCGTCGAGCGCGATCAGCCCCATGCTCCTGGCGTACGGCATCGCGGGCGCGGTCGGCCTCGTGCTCGCGGGCGCGGTGCTCGGGCGTCGCCCGACGCTCGGTCTCGTGGTCGCCATGGTCGCGACGGGGCTCGGTGCGGCGGGGCTCGCGGCGTTCCCCGACGTGCCCGGGGTCGGCATCGCGAGCTTCCTGCTGTGGGGCACGGCGTTCGGCGCCCTGCCGACGATGCTGAACACGCGACTGCTGCACTCGGCGTCGGCCAAGATCCGCGACGCCGCGGCCTCGTTCTACACGACGGCGTTCAACACCGGCATCGGCGGCGGTGCGCTGCTCGGCGCCGCCCTGTTCGGCGTGATCGGCCTCGCGGCGCTGCCGTGGGTCTTCGTCGCCCTGCTCTCGTGCTCGACGATCGCGCTCATCTGGACGGCGCTCGTCAATCGCGTCCACCGCTGAGCAGCTTCCGGTCGTCGAGGAGCGGTGGCGGGGTGCCGGCCCTGAGGTCGGCGACTACTCCGCGCGCGAGAACGCCGCGGCGCGGGCGATCTGCTCGCGGGTGATCGGCACGCCCGTGTAGCGCTCGAACTGGCGCGCCGCCTGCAGTGCGTGCACCTCGGCGCCCGAGATGACGGTCCTGCCAGCCGCGCGGGCGGCGACGATGAGCGGCGTCTCGGCCGGGAACGCCACGACGTCGAACACGACGGATGCCGCGGCGATATGGGCTTCCGAGAACGCGAGCGTCGAGGCATCCGCCCCCTGCATGCCCAGTGGCGTGACGTTCACGATGACGTCGAACGCGCCCGGCCCCGGGTCGGTCGCGACCCACTCGTAGCCGTACTGCGCGGCGAGCACCGGGCCGAGCTCCGCGTTGCGGGCGAGTACCGTGAGCTGCTCGAACCCGGCCTCGCGGAACGCCGCGACGACCGCCTTGGCCATGCCGCCCGATCCGCGCACGAGCACGCGCAGCGAAGGGTCGAGCCCGTGGTCGGCGATCAGCTGGGCGATCGCCTCGAAGTCGGTGTTCGACCCCGTGAGCACCCCGCCGTCGTTGACGATCGTGTTCACCGACTCGATCGCCGCCGCCGACGGCTCGACGACGTCGATGAGCGGGATGACGGCCTCCTTGAACGGCATCGAGATGCTCGCGCCGCGGAGTCCGAGCGCCCGGATGCCCCGCACCGCGCCCTCGATGTCGTCGGTCGTGAACGCCTTGTAGATGAAGTTCAGGCCGAGCTCGTCGTAGAGGAAGTTGTGGAAGCGCGTGCCGAGGTTCGACGGGCGGCCGGCGAGCGAGATGCAGACCTGCATGTCCTTGTTGAGGATGGGCATGCGTCCATCATCCTCCGGTCGACACGACGCGAGTCGCCGAAAAGTGCTCCTCGTCGCTCGACGAAGCGCACTTCCTGGCGACTCGCGAGCCGACCGACCAGAGCGGTACGGAGTCAGCCGACCTTGGGCGGACCGATCATGAGCAGCGCGGCGAAGAGCGCGGCGATGCCGACGACCGCGACGACCGTGAGCAGCAGCGGCCGGGCGAGGAACCAGCGCAGCAGCCGGTTCACCCAGTTGCCGTCGGCGGGGTGATCGGTCGCCTCGAACCGCCAGTCGCCCTCGAGGTAGCCCTTGCGCACGAGCCACAGGTCGAACGGCACGGTCGCGTAGGGCACGATCGCGGTCAGCACGGCGAAGGCGATGCGACCGACGTTCCACCGCTGGTTGACGCCGACGAGCACCGACTGGAACGCGTAGGCGAGGAACACGAAGCCGTGGATCGACCCGCCGACGAGCACCGCCCACTCGAGGCCCGCCGCGTACTTCAGGATCATCGCGACGATCAGGATCGTCCAGGTGACGACCTCGGCGAAGGCGAGCAGGCGGTACAGGCGCTTCGGTGTGAGCCGGCTCGTCGGTGCAGTGACGGCGGCGGTCGCGCTCGTGGCGGGGGAGGTGGTCATGCGGTCGTGGCTCCAGAGGTCGGGATGCTTCCATGTTCGCAAGCGCGCGGGCCCCGCGGCATCCGTCGAAGGTTTGACGTCGGGCGGGCGCGCAGCCCGGCCGGAGTAGGCTGCCACGGTGAACGAGCCCGAAACCCGTGCCCTCGTCGAGTCGCGTCTCGCCGTGATCCCCGACTTCCCCGAGCCGGGCGTGCTGTTCCGCGACCTCACCCCCGTCTTCGCCGACGGCGAGGCGTTCCATGCGCTCGCCGAGGCGCTGACGGCGCCGTTCGCCGGCACGTTCGACGTGCTCGCCGGGGTCGAGGCGCGCGGGTTCCTGCTCGCGGCGGCCGCGTCGGTGGCCGCGGGCGTCGGCGTGCTGCCGGTGCGCAAGGCCGGCAAGCTGCCGCGCGCGGTGCTCACCGAGGAGTACGCGCTCGAGTACGGCACCGCCGCGCTCGAGGTGCACGTCGGCGAGCTGCCGCCCGGCACCCGGGTGCTCGTCGTCGACGACGTGCTCGCGACGGGCGGCACGGTGGGCGCGGCGGCGCGCCTCGTCGAACGGGCGGGATGGCGCGTGGCCGGCGTCTCCGTCGCGATCGAGCTCGCCGACCTGGGCGGCCGCGCGGCGCTTCCGTCCGGCCTCGAGGTGTTCAGCCTGCTGCAGTACTGAGCGCCGTCACCCTGCTGCCGCGGCCGCCTCGCGGGCCCGCAGGTCCTTGCGGAGGATCTTGCCCGACGCCGACTTCGGGACCTGCTCGATGAACTCGACGACGCGCACCTTCTCGTGCGGGGCGACGTGCGCGGCGACGTGCTCCATCACTCCCGAGGCGTCGAGCGAGGCGCCCTGCTGCAGCACGACGAACGCCTTCGGCACCTCCTGCCCGTCGTCGTCGAGCACGCCGATGACGGCGGCGTCGGCGATGGCCGGGTGCTCGAGCAGCACGGCCTCGAGCACGGCCGGGGCGACCTGGTAGCCCTTGTACTTGATGAGCTCCTTGAGCCGGTCGACGATGCGGTAGACGCCGTCGACGGTGACGGTCGCGATGTCGCCGGTGTGCAGCCAGCCGTCGGCGTCGAGCATCTCGGCGGTCGCGTCGGGCTTTCCGAGGTAGCCCGCCATCACCTGCGGACCCCTGATCCAGATCTCGCCCGGCTCGCTCGCCTCGTCGGGGGACGCCGGCACCGCGACATCCTCGCCGGTCTCGACGTCGACGATGCGGGCCTCGGTGTTCGCGAGCAGCACGCCGATCGTCGAGCGGTCGAGGTCGGGGCGGTCGACGGGGATGACGTGCGTCACGGGGCTCGTCTCGGTCATGCCGTAGCCCTGGCACACGATGCAGTCGAGGCGCTGGGCGACGAGCTCGGCGAGGGCGCCGTCGAGCGGCGCGGCTCCGGAGAACACGACCTTCACGCTCGAGAGGTCGTACTGGTCGACGAGGGGATGCTTCGCGAGGGCCACCGCGATCGGCGGGGCGATGAAGACCCAGGTGGTGCGGTGCTCGCTCACCACGCGCAGGAACTCGGCGAGGTCGAACTTCGGCATCGTGACGAGGCTCGCCCGCTGCCGGAGCGCGAAGTTGAGCAGCACGGTCATGCCGTAGATGTGGAAGAACGGCAGCACCGCGAGCACCCGGTCGCCGTCGGTGAGTGCGATCGTGGCGCTGCACTGCGCGACGTTCGCGACGAGGTTGCGATGCGTCAGCATGACGCCCTTCGGGCGACCGGTCGTGCCCGACGAGTACGGCAGCACGGCGAGGTGCGTAGCGGGGTCGAAGCTCACGTCGGGCGCGGGGCGCCCCTCGCCCAGGAGGTCGGCGAGCGAGGGATGCCCCGGCGCGCCCTCGAGCACGATGACCTGCTCGTCGGGGATGACGAGCCGCTCCGCGGCGGCGAGCACCCCCGGCAGCAGCGGGCCGACGGTCACGATCCAGCGGGCGCCGGCGTCGCGCAGCTGGTTCTCGATCTCGGCGGGCGTGTAGAGGGAGTTGATCGTGGTCGCCGTGGCGCCCGCCCGCAGGATGCCGTGGAACACGGTCGCGAACGCGGGCACGTTCGGGCAGAGCACGCCGACGGTGTCGCCGACCCCGATGCCGCGCTCCGCGAGGGCGCCGGCGAACAGCTCGATCTGGCGCACGAGCTGCCGGTAGCTCGTGGTCTGCCCGCTCGTGCCGTCGATGAGGGCCACCGCGTCGAGCCGCGCCTCGTCGAGATCGCCGAACAGGAAGTCGAACACGGAGACATCGGGGATGTCGACGTCGGGGTGGGCGCTCCGGGTCATGCGATCTCCTTCGATCCTGCGCGCCGGTCGCCGTCGACCGCGCGTGGCATTCATCCTGCTTCACTGCGCGTCCCGAGGGAAGTGCCGCGAGTTGTCTTGATTCATTCAAGACAACTGCTAGCCTGATGGCATGGACACGGCGGCGGCACCCGAGCGACTCCGCGCCGCTGGCCTCAAGGTGACGGCGCCGCGCACCGCGGTGCTCGAGACGCTCTCGAGCCCCGGGCACCTCGACGCCGAGTCCGTCTACGAGCGGGTGCGGCAGACGCTGCCGACGACCTCGCTGCAGGCCGTCTACGGCGTGCTCGCCGCGCTCGCCGGCGCCGGGCTCGTGCGCCGCATCGAGCCCGCCGGCTCGCCCGCGCTCTACGAGGGGCGCACGGGCGACAACCACCACCACCTCGTGTGCACGAAGTGCCACACCGTCGCCGACGTCGACTGCGTCGTCGGCGAACCGCCCTGCCTCGAGCCGGGCGACGCGCGCGGCTTCGCGATCCACACCGCCGAGGTCACCTTCTGGGGCCTCTGCGCCGACTGCCGATCGGAGCCGGCGGCCTAGCCCGCGGCATCCGACCCCTGCTTCCGCCGGCCCTGCCCGGCGGAGGACGAGCGCGCCCTCGCGGGGCGCTCGTCGCCGTGCCCCGGCGCGGCTCGTCACCGAACGAAACCGAACGAAGTGAAGGACGAACGCATGACGAACCACACCACCACCCAGACCGGCACCCCGGTCGCGAGCGACGCGCACTCGCTCACCGTCGGCGCCGACGGCGCGACGGTGCTGCACGACCGCTACCTCGTCGAGAAGCTCGCGCAGTTCAACCGCGAGCGCATCCCCGAGCGCATCGTGCACGCGAAGGGCGGCGGCGCGTTCGGCCGGTTCGAGGTGACGGCGGATGTCTCGCGGTACACCCGTGCGGCGCTGTTCCAGCCCGGGGCGAGCGTCGAGACGCTGCTGCGCTTCTCGTCGGTCGCGGGGGAGCAGGGCTCGCCCGACACCTGGCGCGACGTGCGCGGCTTCTCGGTGAAGTTCTACACGCCCGAGGGCAACTACGACATCGTGGGCAACAACACGCCCGTGTTCTTCATCCGCGACGCGATCAAGTTCCCCGACTTCATCCACTCGCAGAAGCGGCTGCCCGGCTCGGGGCTGCGCAACTCCGACATGCAGTGGGACTTCTGGACCCTCTCGCCCGAGTCGGCTCACCAGGTCACATACCTCATGGGCGACCGCGGGCTGCCGAAGTCGTGGCGCGAGATGCACGGCTTCGGATCGCACACGTACCAGTGGATCAACGCCGAGGGCGAGCGGTTCTGGGTGAAGTACCACTTCCGTTCGCGGCAGGGCGACCTGCACCTCGATGCCGCACAGGCCGAGGCCATCGCCGGTGCCGACGCCGACTACTACCGCCGCGACCTGCACGAGGCGATCGAGGCCGGCAACCACCCGAAGTGGGACCTGCACGTGCAGGTCATGCCCTACGAGGACGCGAAGACGTACCGGTTCAACCCGTTCGACCTCACGAAGGTCTGGCCGCACGCCGACTACCCGCTCATCGAGGTCGGCACGCTCACGCTCGATCGCAACCCGCAGAACTTCTTCGCCGAGATCGAGCAGGCGGCGTTCTCGCCGGCCAACACGGTGCCGGGCATCGGCATCAGCCCCGACAAGATGCTGATGGCGCGCGTGTTCAGCTACCCCGACGCGCAGCGCTACCGGGTCGGCACGAACTACAACCAGCTGCCGGTGAACGCGCCGCATGCCGCGCCCGTCGCGAACTACTCGCAGGACGGCGCGCAGCGTCACCACTACAACGCGCCGAACGTGCCGGTGTACGCGCCGAACTCGTTCGGCGGGCCGACCGCCGACGCGTCGGCCGCGGGCGAGGGCTCGTGGGAGGGCGACGGCGAGCTCGTGCGCACCGCGTACACGCTGCGCGCCGACGACGGCGACTTCGGCCAGGCCGGCACCCTCTATCGCGACGTGTACTCGGCCGAGGCGAAGGAGCGCCTGCACGTGACCCTGCTCGGCCAGGCGCAGGCGATCACGGTCGACGAGATCCGCGAGCGCTTCTTCCAGTACTGGACGAACGTCGACGCGGGCCTCGGCCAGGTGCTGCGCGCGGCCTACGCGGTCGCGGCCGAGGAAGGCGCGGCGGCGTAGCGAGGTCGACGGGCCGGATGCCTCCGCGGAGGGGTCCGGCCCGTCGCCGCGCCCGCTCGCTTCCGGCCCCGGGGCGCCCGTGGCGTGCCGCGGCCCGGACCGGTGTCGCGCCCCCCTTCGCGGCGGCGCTCGACGACCGAGGGGTTGACCGCTCGACGACCGAGGGCTGACCGCTCATCGGCCGAGGGGTTGACCGCTCGTCGGCGCGGTGGATAGGCTCCGACTGTCAGCAATCGATTGAAACGTTTCATCAATGAGGAGAAACGCGTGCGATCCAAACTCCGCAATGCAGCGACGGGCGTACTCGTCGCCGGCACCGTGTTCGCGTCAGTCATCTCGGCCGCACCGACGGCCGCCTTCGCGGCGGCGTCGCAGGCGCCGTCCGTGACCGTCGGCGGGCTCGAGACCAACTCGGCGAAATCCCCACTGGGCATCCCGCTCGCGGCCCCGAAGCTGAGCTGGCAGCTCGCCTCGGCCAGCCGCGGCGTCACCCAGTCGGCGTACCAGGTGCGCGTCGCCACCAGCAAGGCCGCGCTCGACTCCCCCGACGTGTGGGACAGCGGCCGCGTCGAATCGGGCGCCTCGGTCGAGGTGCCCTACGGCGGCCCCGACCTCGAGGGCGCCACCCGCTACGCCTGGCAGGTCCGGGTGTGGGACGGCGCGGGACGCGCCACCGACTGGAGCGAGCCCGCCCGCTTCGAGACCGCGCTCGCCTCGCTCGACGAGTGGCAGGGCGCCGACTGGATCGGGGCCGACACCTCGATCCCCGCCGGGTGGACCGACTCGACGATGACGTTCACCGCCTCGAAGATCTCGGGCGCGCTCGGCGTCTACTTCCGCGGCCGCGACGGCTCGAACGCGTACATGTGGCAGCTCAGCGAGAGCTCGAAGTCGCTCCGCCCGCACGTGAAGTCGAACGGCGGCTACACGGTGCTGTCGGCGACGCCGTTCCCCGCGGGCTTCGACTTCGCGGCGAAGCACGACTACGCGATCACCGTCGACGGCACGACGATCACGACGAAGGTCGACGGCGCGGTGCTCGACACCCGCACCGTCCCGACCCACACCGCCGCCGGGCTCGTCGGCTTCCGCACGAGCGGCGCCGAGACCGGCACCGTCTCGGCCGTGAAGGTCACCTCGGAGACGGGCGACGTGCTGCTCGAGACCGACTTCCCGGCGAACGACCGCACCTTCACGGGCGGCACGCAGAAGGGCGGCGACCTCGTCGTCTCGGGCGACACCGACGCCTGGTACGCGTACGGGGCCGACGTTCCGCTGCTGCGCACCGAGTTCGACGTCGACAAGGAGGTCGCCTCGGCCCGCGTCTACGCCGCCGCCCGCGGCCTCTACGAGCTCCAGCTCAACGGCGAGCCCGTGGGCGACCAGGAGCTCGCGCCCGGCTGGACCGACTACAACACGCGCATCCAGTACCAGAGCTACGACGTCACCGATCTCGTGGCCGAGGGCGACAACGCCTTCGGGGCCGAGGTCGCGAACGGCTGGTACGCCGGCCGGGTCGCGATGTTCGGCGACTCGATCTACGGCAGCGACACGTCGCTCATCGCCCAGCTCCGCGTCCGCTACACCGACGGCTCGGAGGAGGTGATCGCGACCGGCGACGACTGGCGCACCACGAACGGCCCGACGACCTCGGCCGACCTCCTCGACGGCGAGGCCTACGACGCGCGTCGCGCGGCCGAGGTCGGAGACTGGGCCGAGGCGGGCTACGACGACGGCGACTGGTCCGACGCGGTCGTGCGCCCGTCGGCCACGGCGAAGCTCGAGCCCCAGACGGCGCCGCCGGTGCGGGTCGTCGACGAGCTCGACGCGAAGGCCCTGCCGAGCCCCGCCGACGGCGTGCACGTCTACGACCTCGAGCAGAACATGGTCGGCCACGTGCGGGTGAAGCTCACCGGCGAGGCCGGACAGACGGTTCGCATCCGCGTCGCCGAGGTGCTGAACCCCGACGGCTCGCTCTACACCGCGAACTTCCGCAGCGCGAAGGCGACCGACTACTACACCTTCGCCGAGGACGGCACGGCGACGTGGGAGCCGAAGTTCACCTTCCACGGCTTCCGCTACGTCGAGATCACCGGCGTCGACGAGGCGCCGCCCGCCGACGGCATCACCGGCGTGGTCGTCGGCAGCGACAACGCTCCGACCGCCTCGCTCGAGACGTCGTCGCCGCTCGTGAACCAGCTGCAGAGCAACATCCTGTGGGGCCAGCGCGGCAACTTCCTCTCGATCCCGACCGACACGCCCGCACGCGACGAGCGCATGGGCTGGACCGGTGACATCAACGTGTTCGCGAACACCGCGAACTACAACATGGACTCGCAGCTGTTCCTGACGAAGTGGCTGCAGGACCTGCGCGACACCCAGAACGCCGAGGGCTCCTTCCCCGGCGTCGCCCCGATCATCCCCGGCCGCTTCGACGGCGGGTACGGCCGGGCCGGCTGGGCCGACGCGGGCGTGCACGTGCCGTACTCGATCTGGAAGGCCTACGGCGACACCCAGGTGCTCGCCGACAGCTACGACTCGATGAAGCGCTACGTCGACTACCTCGACGCGAGCGCGGTCGGTCACATCCGCAACGTGGGCGGGTACAACGACTGGCTGAACCTCGACGACGACACCCCGGCCACGGTGATCGACACCGCCTTCCTCGCCAAGGGCACTCGCGAGTTCGCCGAGATGGCGCAGGCGCTCGGGCACGACGACGTCGCGCAGGCGTACTTCGACCGCTACGAGGCGATCAAGGCGGCCTACGGCACGGCGTTCGTGTCGGCCGACGGCACGGTGCGCGGCGACTCGCAGACCGCGTACATCCTGACGATCATGAACGACCTGATCCCCGACGGGCTCGACGAGGCCGTCGCGACCCAGTTCGAGGAGACGCTCGCGCGTCGCGGCAACCACCTCTCGACGGGCTTCCTCGGCGTCGACGGGCTGCTGCCGGCGCTCACGAAGATCGGCCGCACCGACATCGCCTACACCCTGCTGCAGAACACCGACTACCCGTCGTGGGGCTACGAGATCGGCAAGGGCGCGACCACCATCTGGGAGCGCTGGAACTCGATCATGCCCGACGGCTCGTTCGGCCCGGTGGAGATGAACTCGTTCAACCACTACGCCTACGGCGCGGTCGGCGAGTGGATGTACCGCACCATGGCCGGTGTCTCGGCACTCGAGCCCGGGTATCGCAAGGTGCTCGTCGCGCCGCAGCCGGGCGAGGGCATCGACCGGGTCGACTACTCGCTCGAGACGCCGTACGGCACGGTCGTCTCCGACTGGCGAACGGATGCCTCGGGCACGATGCACCTCGACGTCACGGTGCCGGCGAACACGACGGCCGAGATCCGCATCCCGACGACGAGCCGCTGGGCGGTCACGGAGGGCGGCGTCCCCGCGGCGTCGGCGCGGGGCGTCGAGTTCTCGCGGTACGCCGACGGGGTCGCCGTGTTCACCGTCGGATCGGGCGAGTACGAGTTCGCGCAGGACGCGACGCTCGGCCGCCTCGGCGACACGCGCGACGCGGCGACGGCGTTCGGCGACCAGGTCTCTGCCCTCGACGAGGCCGGCTCGCTCTCGGCCGAGCAGGCCGAGGCGCTCGGCGAGTTCGCGGCGACCTTCGCCGAGCGCGCCGGCAAGGCGTGGGACTCGTACGTCGGCGACGAGCGGGGCCGCGACCGCGACCTCCGCACCGCGGCCGCGGCGCACAAGACGCTGAGCACGATCCAGACGATCTCGGCGTACCTCGACCGCGAGGTCGACCACGGGGCGCTGCCGGCGGAGACCGCCGACGCGCTTCGGGCCGTCCTCGATCCCGCCGCGGCGAAGCTGACGCAGGCGTGCGCCGCGCTCGCCGGCGCCGAGGTCTCGCTGACGGTGCCCGCCGACGGCGTGTTCCCCGGCGACGAGGCGACGGCGAGCATCGCCGTCGAGGTCGCGGGCGGCAAGAAGCTCGGCCGGGTCGCGGCAGAACTCGTCTCCGACGACGGCTTCACCGTCACCGCCGACGGCGGACGGACCCTCCCGCAGCTCTCGCCCGGTGCCGACGCCACGTTCGACTTCGTCGTGGCGGTGCCCGCCGACACCGCTCCCGGCCGCTACGGCCTCACGGGATCGCTGAACTACCGGTACGAGGGCACCGACGTCGAGATCCCCGTCGACGCCGAGCTCGTGGTTGCTGCGCCGGTCCTCGTGCAGGACGTCACGATCGAGCCCGCAACGGCGCACCCCGGTGACGTCGTCGCGGTGACGGTCGACCTCGCCAACCTGAGCGACGACGACCGCACGGGCACGGTCCGGATCGAAGGCCCCGACGGGTGGAGCGACGCGACCGCGGCGTTCGACCTGCCCGCCGAGGCATCCGCCGCGTCGAACGTCGAGGTGACCGTGCCGTACACGGTCACCGCGGGCGACGTCGCGCTCACCGCGTCGGTCGGGCAGACCGCGGAGGAGCGTCGCGCGGCGACGCTCGCCGTCGGGCTCTCGAACGCCCCCGCGGTCGTCGTCGATCACGTCGACCTCGGCCTCGCCCAGTCGGAGCGCTCGCACGGCCTCACCGCCTCGGAGCACTCGGGCACCTCGAGCGAGGCGGGCCTCACCCGTCGCTACACGCACACCTCGTACCCGGGCGGATGGTTCGAGTTCGACGTCGCCGTGCCGGCCGGCGAGCCGTTCGTCGTGCGGGCGGTCGAGACGTTCGACGGCGCGCGCCAGAAGACGTACGACGTGTCCGCCGACGGGGCGACCGTCTTCGAGCAGCGCTACGCCCGCACCGCGGGCGGGGCCGGCACGATGACCTTCCAGTTCCTGGTCGAGCCCTCCGACGCGACCGCCGACGGCACGGTGCGGCTCCGCTTCCAGGACGTCGACGGCGGCTACGACCCGTCGATCGCCGACGTCTGGGTGATGCCCGCGACGCCCGGCCTCGACGACGCCGAGAACGTGCTCGCGGGCGCCGCCGCGACGGCGCGCACGAGCCTGCAGTCGGCACCCGCGTGGAGCACGGCGAACCTCGTCGACGGCAAGCGCGAGAGCCTCGCGGGCGGCGCGAAGGGCTACACCTCGAATGGCCCCGACCGGTCGCCGACGGGCGTCGACCAGTGGGTCGCGTTCGACCTCGGCGAGGCGACGGCCTTGAACACCGTGGTCGTCTACCCGCGCACCGCCACGGCCGACGACCCCGCGGCCGACGGCACCGACGGGGCGCACTTCCCGAAGGCGTTCGCGCTGCAGGTGAGCGACGACGGCCAGGCCTGGACCACGGTGAAGGAGGTCACCGGCCAGGCCGACCCCGGCCCGCGGCCCCAGACCTACCGGTTCGACACCGTGCAGGCGCGCCACGTGCGGATCGCCGTGACCGAGCTCGGCCGGCCGACGACCGACGAGGGACGCCTCGGGTACTACCGGCTGCAGCTCGCGGAGGTGCAGGCGTTCGACCTCGGTTGACGCGAGGGGCGCCGAACAGGGGGACGGGCCGGATGCCTCGTGGTGAGG
>NZ_JBSHHD010000022.1:0-80417 GCF_053618155.1 Agromyces sp. NPDC055658
CCTCAACATCGCCCTCTAGACCCCCCTCCCCTCTGCCAAACCGCCCGCCGGGGCCGGCGGGGCCCCCCCCCCCCCCCCCCGGCTCCGGAACCGACACGCCCCCCGAGGCGATCAAGGCCATCAAGCTGCGCCACCCGTGGCGCATGGTCCTCGCCGTCGTGCTCATCGTGCTCGTCGTCCTCTTCGTGGTCGACGCGGCCGTCAACCGGCCGGTCTACAACTGGACCGAGGTCGGCAAGTACCTCTTCGACACGCGCGTCGTCGAAGCCGCCGGCTACACCCTGCAGCTGACCGTGTACTCGATGGTCATCGCGATCATCCTGGGCATCGTGCTCGCCGTGATGCGCCTCTCGCCGAACCCCGTCGTGAAGTCGGTGGCGTGGGTGTACCTGTGGCTGTTCCGCGGAACCCCGGTGTACGTGCAGCTCGTGTTCTGGGGCCTCATCGGCGTCATCTACAAGTCGATCGACATCGGCCTCCCCGGCTCCGAGCCGTGGCTGTCGATCACGACGAGCGACCTGCTGAGCTACTTCGCCCTCGCGGTCATCGGCCTCGCGCTCAACGAGGCCGCCTACATGGCGGAGATCGTGCGCGCGGGCCTGCTCGCGGTCGACCGCGGCCAGGAGGAGGCGGCGACCGCCCTCGGCCTCGGCTGGTGGCACACGATGAGCCGGGTCATCCTGCCGCAGGCCATGCGCGTGATCATCCCGCCGACCGGCAACGAGGTCATCTCGATGCTGAAGACGACCTCGCTCGTCATCGCCGTGCCGTTCACGCTCGAACTGTTCACGCGCACGAGCGACATCGCGGCGAAGACGTACCAGCCGGTGCCGATGCTGATCGTCGCGTCGATCTGGTACCTCGCGATCACGTCGATCCTGATGGTCGGCCAGTACTACCTCGAGAAGCACTACGCGAAGGGCATCGACCAGCGACCGGCCGTGCAGCAGCCGACCGTCGAGACGAGCGCGGTCGCCGCGGTCGACACGGAGGTCCCGCCGTCGAACCACCACGCCGGAGGAGGCGCATGAACGCCGCGGAGACCCCCATGGTGAAGGCCGAGGCGGTGTCGAAGTCCTACGGCTCGAACACCGTGCTCCGGTCGATCTCGCTCGAGGTGAAGCGCGGCGAGGTGCTCTGCCTCGTGGGGCCGTCGGGCTCGGGCAAGTCGACCTTCCTCCGCTGCATCAACCACCTCGAGACCGTGAGCACCGGACGGCTCTCGGTCGACGGCCAGCTCGTGGGCTACCGCCAGCACGGCGACAAGATCTACGAGCTGCACCCGAAGGAGGCCGCGAAGCAGCGTCGCGACATCGGCATGGTGTTCCAGCGCTTCAACCTCTTCCCGCACATGACGGCCGTCGAGAACGTGATGCTCGCACCGACGCTGCTGAAGAAGGGGCTGCCGAAGTCGCAGGCGAAGGCGCGCGCGCTCGAGCTGCTCGCCCGCGTCGGCCTCGCCGAGCGCTCCGACTACTACCCCTCGCAGTTGTCGGGCGGGCAGCAGCAGCGTGTCGCGATCGCCAGGGCGCTCGCGATGGAGCCGAAGCTCATGCTGTTCGACGAGCCGACCTCGGCGCTCGACCCCGAGCTCGTCGGCGAGGTGCTCGAGGTCATGAAGGAGCTCGCGAAGAGCGGCATGACGATGATCGTCGTGACGCACGAGATGGGCTTCGCCCGCGAGGTCGCCGACACGCTCGTCTTCATGGACGGGGGCGTCGTCGTCGAGTCGGGCGACCCGCGAGAAGTGCTCTCGAACCCGCAGCACCAGCGCACCAAGGCGTTCCTCTCCAAGGTGCTCTGAGGCGCATCCGCCCCGAAGGCGCTCGTCGGCTCAGCCGGCGAGCGCCTTCTGCACGCGCTGGACCGAGACGGTCTCGGCCGTGCGCAGCTCCTGGGCGAAGAGGCCCACGCGCAGCTCCTCGAGCATCCACCGCACGCGCACGAGCACCGGGTCGGCCTCGGCGTCGATCGGCAGCGTGCCTCCGGCCTTCTCATAGGCCGAACGGGCGACGTCGAACTCGTTCATGAGCTGCCGGTCGCGTCCGGGGTTGTCCACGAGCTTGCGCACGCGCGCCGTGATCGCCTCGAGGTACCGCGGCAGGTGGCGCAGCCGCTCGAGCCCCGTGGCCGAGACGAACCCGTTCGGCACGAGGGCGGCGAGCTGCTCGCGGAGGTCGGCGAGCGCCGCCATGAGCTGGATGCTCGACGCGCCCGAGATCGCCCGGTCGGCCTCGCGGGCCGCTCTGAGGATCCGGGCGACGAGCGACACCGTCTCGAACAGCCGGTCGACGATCGTGGCCGCGACCGCGTCGCGCACGGCATCGAACTCGGCTCGCGTCCGCAGGAGCCCGTCGGGGTGGCGGGCACGCAGTTCGGCGTCGACGCAGGCGGCGAGGCAGTCGTCGAGCAGCGCGCGGGTCGACGGGTACGCGCTCGCGGCGAGCGCGAGCTTCTCCTCGTTCGAGAGGTGCTCCTGCACATAGGCGACCGGCGTCGGGGTCGAGAGCACGACGAGCCGCCGGATGCCTCGCCGGAGCGCCCGATCGCGCTCCTCGGGCGTCGCGACGAGCCGGAGGGCCACCGCCTCGCGCTCGTCGACGAGTGTCGGATAGGCCCGCACGACGTTGCCGGCCTGGCTCGTGTCGAGATGCTCGGGCAGCGCGTCCCACTCCCAGGCGGTGATGCCGCCGCGCTCGGCGAGCTCGGGGGGAGGGGCGGTGGCGGGCCGCGGGCCGCGCCGGTCGTCGTTCCGTGCGCCGCGTCCATTGCGGCGGTCGCCCGCGACGGCCGGGCGATCGCCGGGACCGCCCGACCCGCTCACGGCGCGCGCGACGGCGTCGCGCGTGCGGTCGGCGAGCCGGGCCTGCAGCTCGGACAGGTCCTTCGACGCGCCGAGCGCGCGGCCGCGCTCGTCGACGGCGCGGAACGTGACCCGAAGGTGCGGCGGCACGCGGTCGAGGTCGAAGTCGCTCGGGTCGACGGGCGTGAACGTGAGCCGCCGGATCGCCCGGCCGACCTCGGCGACGAGCGGTTCGCGAGGCTCGCCGCCCTCGGGGCCGTCCGGAAGCTCGGCGGCGATCTTCGCCGCCCACTCGGCCGCCGGGACGACCTGGCGACGGAGCACCTTCGGCAGGGAGCGCAGCAGCGCCGTGATGAGCTCGTCGCGGAGTCCGGGGACCTGCCAGTCGAAGCCGGTCGCCTCGAGCCGCGGCAGCAGCACGAGCGGCACGACGACCGTGACGCCGTCGTCGTCGGCACCGGGTTCGAAGCGGTACGCGAGCGAGAGGGTCTGGTCGCCCTGCCGCCAGCGGTCGGGGAAGCCGTCGTCGTGCGCGCGGTCGGTGTCCTCGCCGAGCAGGTCCTCGCGGCGCATCGTGAGGAGGTCGGGCGCCGTGCGCTGCGCACCGCGCCACCACCGCTCGAACGAGCGAACGTCGGCGACGTCGTGCGGCACGCGCGCCTCGTAGAACGCGACGACCGCCTCGTCGCCCGCGAGCAGGTCACGGCGGCGGGTGCGCTCCTCGACCTCGCCGAGCTCGCCGCGCAGTGCCCGGTTCTGCCTGACGAACGCGAAGAGCCGGCGATCGAGCTTCGAGGTGTCCCAGTCCTCGTCGACGAGGGCGTGCCGGATGAACAGCTCGCGGGCGAGCTCGGCGTCGACCCGGGCGAGCTGGATCCGCCGCTTCGCGACGATCGGCACGCCGAACAGCAGCACCTTCTCGTCGGCGACGGCCGAGCCCTGGCGGCGCTCCCAGCGCGGCTCGGAGTAGCTGCGCTTGGCGAGCGGGCCGGCGAGCTGCTCGGCCCATGCCGGGTCGATCGCGGCATTCGTGCGGGCGAAGAGCCGGCTCGTCTCGACCAGTTCGGCGCTCATGAGCGCCGGCGGTGGCTTCTTCGCGAGTGCGGAGCCGGGGAAGACCACGAAGCGGGTGTTGCGGGCGCCGAGGAACTCGGCGTCGCGGCGCCGTCCCCTGCGATCGGCGTCGCGCGCGCCGCCGCGCCCCGTCGACGTCGGTGCTGATTGGCGCAGGGCGTCATCACGCAGCCCGATCTGCGAGAGGAGACCCGCGAGGAGCGCCCGGTGGATGCCGTCGCCGTTCGGTTCGCCGGCCCGCTCGGCGACGTGCAGGCCGAGCGGCTTCGCGAGGCGCACGAGCTGGCGGTACAGGTCCTGCCACTCCCGCACGCGCAGGTAGTTCAGGAACTCCGACCTGCACATGCGGCGGAACGCGCTGCCCGAGAGCTCGCGCTGCTGCCGCTCGAGGTGGTTCCAGAGGTTCAGGAGCGTCAGGAAGTCGCTCGTCGGGTCGACGAATCGGGCGTGGGACCCGTTCGCCTCCTCGCGGCGCTCGAGGGGGCGCTCGCGCGGGTCCTGGACGGTGAGGCCCGCGACGATCGCGAGCACCTCGCGCGAGACGCCCTGCGCCTTCGACTCGAGCACCATGCGCGCGAAGCGCGGCTCGATCGGCAGGCGCGAGAGCTGGCGTCCGATGCGCGTGAGCTGCGGCCCGTCGCCCGCGGCGCCGTCGTCGAGCGCACCGAGTTCGCGCAGCAGCTCGAGACCGTCGCGGATTCCGCGGGCGTCGGGCGGCGTGAGGAACGGGAACTCCTCGATCGGGCCGAGCCCGAGGGACGCCATCTGCAGGATCACCGCGGCGAGGTTCGTGCGCAGGATCTCGGGGTCGGTGAACTCGGGCCGGCGCTCGAAGTCCTCCTCCGAGTAGAGCCGGATCGCGATGCCGTCGCTCGTGCGGCCCGACCGGCCGGAGCGCTGGTTCGCCGAGGCCTGCGAGATCGGCTCGATCGGCAGCCGCTGCACCTTCGAGCGCACCGAGTACCTGCTGATGCGCGCGGTGCCCGCGTCGACGACGTAGCGGATGCCCGGCACCGTGAGGCTCGTCTCGGCGACGTTCGTCGCGAGCACGACGCGGCGCCGCAGGCCCGCGACCTTCGACGGTTCGAACACGCGGTGCTGATCGGCGGAGGACAGGCGCCCGTAGAGCGGCAGCACCTCGGTCTCGCCGCCGCGACCGCCCGCATAGCGGGCCCGTACCGCCTGCTCGGCGTCGCGGATCTCGCCCTCGCCCGAGAGGAAGACGAGCACGTCGCCGCTCGACTCGCGGTCGAGCTCGTCGAGCGCGTCGATGATGCCGCGCTGCACGTCCTTGTCCTCGGCCGCGGCGCCCTCGTCCTCGTCGTCGTCGCCGATGCCGGCCTCGGCGACGAGCGGCCGGTACCGGACCTCGACGGGATACGTCCGGCCCGACACCTCGATCACGGGCGCGGGCTCGCCCGAGCCATCCTCGAAGTGCCGCGCGAAGCTCTCGGGGTCGATCGTCGCGCTCGTGACGATGACCTTGAGGTCGGGGCGGCGCGGCAGCAGCCGCTTCAGGTAGCCGAGCAGGAAGTCGATGTTGAGGCTGCGCTCGTGCGCCTCGTCGATGATGATCGTGTCGTACCGGCGCAGGTCGCGGTCGCGGTGGATCTCGTTCAGCAGGATGCCGTCGGTCATCACCTTGACGCGGGTCGACTCGCTCACGCGGTCGGTGAAGCGCACCTGGTAGCCGACGAGGCCGCCGAGCTCGACGCCGAGCTCCTCGGAGATGCGCTCGGCGATCGTGCGCGCGGCGATGCGGCGGGGCTGGGTGTGCGCGATCGAGGTCCGGCCGAGCTCGAGGCAGATCTTCGGCAGCTGCGTCGTCTTGCCCGAGCCCGTCGCGCCGGCGACGATCACGACCTGGTGCGACTCGAGGGCGCGCGCGATCTCGTCGCGCTGCGCGGAGACCGGCAGCTCGGCGGGATAGGTGATCACGGGGATCGGCGCAGGCGACGACATAGCCCTCCATCGTATGACGTGGTGGGTCGCACGAGGACGCCGAGCGCTGAACCGGGTCGCCGCGATCGGTAGCGTGGAGGCATGACGAGCGAACGCTTCGAGTCGGACTGGCACGACTGGCACCACGCGCGCGAAGCGCGCGCGACGGCCCCGCACGGGCTCGCCGCCCTGCGGCACACGCACTGGCTCACCGACGAGCCGGCGGCGGTGGAGGGCGCGCCCGGTCGCTGGGCGGCCCATGACGGCGCGGTGGTCGGCACGGGGCTCGCGGATGCCTCGGACGCGGTGCGTCTCGCAGCCGGCGACGAACTGGCGGTGGGTGCGACGGTGCTGCGCGCGTTCGAGCGCGACGGGGCGCTGGCGCTGCGCGTGCTCGACCCCGACGCCCCGACGCGCACGTCGCTCGCCGGCATCGACGCGTTCGCACCGTCGCCGCGCTGGGTCGTGCGTGCGAGCTTCGAGCCTGCGGCGGACGCGACGCTCGAGGTGACGAGCGTCGACGGGCACGCGTCGACCGAGCACGTCGCAGGCGTCGCCCGGTTCGACGTCGACGGCACCCCGATCGAACTCACCCTGACGCGGGACGCCGGCGGCCTCGGCGCGGTGTTCGCCGACGCGACGAGCGGCCACGAGGCGTACTGGTTCCGCTTCCTCGCCGTGGACGAGCCCGCGGCCGACGGCACGCTCGAGCTCGACTTCAACCGGGCGTACCTGCCGCCCTGCGCCTTCAGCGACCAGTACGTGTGCCCGCTGCCCTCGCCCGGCAACCGGTGGTCGGTCGCGGTGCGCGCGGGGGAGCGCCTGCCGGTGCGCCGCACGGTCGCGGCGGAGTCGCCCGCGGCGTGACCGGAGGCGGCCGTGCCCGGCTTCGCGGGCAGCGAACCGCCCTGTCGGCGCGAGCCCGGTCGTGATGGGATGGCGGGCATGACGGTTCCCCGCATCCAGCTCAACGACGGCCACTCCATCCCGCAGCTCGGCTTCGGGGTCTTCAAGGTCGACCCGAACGAGACCGAGCGGATCGTGACCGACGCGCTCGAGGTCGGCTACCGGCACCTCGACACGGCGCGCATCTACGGCAACGAGGCGGGCGTGGGCCGGGCGATCGCGGCATCGGGCATCGCCCGAGAACAGCTGTACGTGACGACGAAGCTCTGGAACGACGACCAGGGCACGCAGTCCGTGCACGACGCCTTCGATGCGAGCCTCGAACGGCTGGGGCTCGACTACGTCGACCTCTACCTGATCCACTGGCCGAGCCCGGCCCGCGACCGGTACGTCGACACGTGGCGCGAGTTCGAGAAGCTCCGCGACAGCGGTCGCGTGCGTTCGATCGGCGTCTCGAACTTCCTCGTGCCGCACCTCGTACGACTGCTCGACGAGACCGACGTCGTGCCCGCCGTCGACCAGATCGAGCTGCACCCGGCCCACCAGCAGCCGGCGACCGCGGCGTTCGCCGAGGAGCACGGCATCGCGATCGAGGCCTGGGGGCCGCTCGGGCAGGGCAAGTACCCGCTCTTCGAGCAGCCCGAGATCGCCGGACCGGCGGCGACGCACGAGAAGACCCCCGCCCAGGTCGTCGTGCGCTGGCACCTGCAGCGCGGGCACATCGTCTTCCCGAAGTCGACCCGTCGCGAGCGCATGGCCGAGAACTTCGACGTGTTCGACTTCGAGCTCGACGATGCCGAGATGCAGGCGATCACGGCGCTCGAGCGCGAGGGCCGGGTGAGCGCCCACCCCGACGAGGTGGACTGACCGATGGGCCGACGCCTCGCCGACGCCGTCAGCCCGTACCTGCGGGCCCACGCGGGGAACCCCGTCGACTGGTTCCCCTGGGGCGACGACGCCTTCGACGAGGCGCGCGCGCGAGACATCCCCGTCATGATCTCGATCGGCTACGCGACCTGCCACTGGTGCCACGTGATGGCCCGCGAGAGCTTCGACGACGTCGAGACGGCGCGCGTGCTCAACGAGCGGTTCGTCGCGATCAAGGTCGACCGCGAGGAGCACCCCGACGTCGACTCGAGCTACCTGGCCGCCGCCTCGGCGTTCACGCGCGAGCTCGGCTGGCCCCTCACGGTCTTCGCAACCCCCGACGGGCGAGCGTTCTACGCGGGCACGTACTTCCCGCCCGCTCCGCAGCGCGGCATGCCGTCGTTCCGGCAGGTGCTCGCCGCGGTCGACGAGGCATGGCGCGAACGGCGGACGCAGCTGACCGACACCGCCGACGCGGTCGCGGGTGCGCTCGCCGACGCGGCGTCGGCCGAGACGGCAGGCGCACTGCCGACGACCGCTCGGCTGGCTGACGCCGTCGAGGCGCTCGCGGCGCAGGAGGACCGGGTGCACGGAGGCTTCGGCGGGGCCCCGAAGTTCCCGGTGGCGCCGGTGCTCGACTTCCTCGCGCGGAGCGGCGCCGACGGCCGAGCCATCGCCCGCCGCACGCTGCGGGCGATGGCGGCGTCGCCGCTCCGCGACCCGGTCGACGGCGGGTTCTTCAGGTACGCCACCCGCGCCGACTGGAGCGAGCCGCACTACGAACGGATGCTCACCGACAACGCCCTGCTGCTCGCCGTCGCGGCCGACCTGGCCCGCGACGACGCAGTGCTCCGCGAGGTCGCCCGCGACACGTCGGCGTTCCTCATCGGCACGATGCAGCTCGCGTCGGGCGGGTTCGCCGCCGCGCAGGACTCGGAGAGCATCGTCGACGGCGTGCGCACCGAAGGCGGTTACGCGCAGGCCGACGCCGAGCGACGGAGGTCGCTCGAGCCGCCCGCGCTCGACGAGAAGGTGCTCACGGGCTGGAACGGCCTGGCGATCGGTGCGCTCGCACGTGCGTCGGGCGCCATCGGCGGGCAGGACGGCGATCGAGCCCTGGCCGCCGCGCGCCGGGCCGCCGACTTCGTGATCGGCCACCACCTCGCCGACGGCGCGATCGTCCGGGCCTCGCGCGACGGCCGGGCGTCGGCCGCCACCGCGGCCCTCGAAGACCCCGGAATGCTCGCCGGGGGACTCATCGACCTCGCGCTCGCGAGCGGCGATCCCCGGTACGCCGAGGTCGCGCGCGAACTCGTCGACGCCGCGATCGACGCGGCCCGGCCCGACGAGACCGTGCCCTTCGCCGTGCCCGGCGGGCCCGATCCCGTGCTCGCCGCGCGCGGCCTCGCCCTGCCCGGTGACCCCGCCGAGGGCGCGACCCCGTCGGGCGCGACCGCATGCGCGCAGGCGGCGTGGCGGCTGTGGCTGCTCGGTGCCGGCGATCGATATCGGGCCGCGGCCGTCGCGGCGATGGAGCGCGTCGCCGCCGTCGCCGTGCAGCGTCCGATCGCGTTCGGCGCTTCGCTCGGGCTCATGGCCGACCTCGCCGCGCCCGTCGTGCAGCTCGTGACCGTCGTGCCCGGCGCGGCGACCGGTGGCGCGGCCGCCGCGGCCCCGCAGGAGGCCGAGCTCGTCGCCGAGAGCCGTCGGCACGAGGCATCCATCACGGCCGTCGTCACGGAGGAGGCGGCCCGACGGTTCGCGGATGCCGGCTTCGACCTGTTCGCCGGGCGCGACCTGCGCGACGGCGCCGTCGCGGCCTACCGGTGCCGCGAGTTCGTCTGCGCGCTGCCGGTCGTCGACGCCGCCGCGCTCCGGGCGCTCGCCGCGCTCCGTACGATGGAGGCATGAGCGGAACCGTCGCCGGATCGGCGAGCCCGAACCGGGCGAGCGCGCGAACGATCCTCGTGAGCCTCGTCGTCGACCTGGCGCTCGTCGTCGTCTTCGTGCTCATCGGCCGTCGCAGCCACGCCGAGGCGCTCGACGTCGCCGGCATCGCCGCGACCGCGTGGCCGTTCCTCGTCGCCGTGCTCGCGGGATGGGGCCTCGCACGCGCCTGGCGCGCGCCGACCGCGCCGTGGCCGACGGGCGTGATCGTGTGGGCCGTGGCCGTCGTCGGCGGGCTCGCCCTCCGGGTCTTCGCCGGCGACACCGCGCAGGTCGCGTTCATGATCGTCGCGGCGCTGACGCTCGCGCTCCTCCTCATCGGCTGGCGTGCGATCGTCGCGCTCGTGCGCGCCCTCCGCGGACGCGCCAGGACCGTCGCATGATGCTCGAAGCCGCGGCGGCGCCCGGCCCGATCGAGTGGCTCTTCGACGCCCAGCTCGTGATCGGCGGACAGGTGATCCTCTGGCGCGAGATCGTGGGCAACCTGTTCGGGCTCGCGTCGGCGCTCGGCGGCATGCGGCGCAAGGTCTGGGCGTGGCCCGTCGGCATCATCGGCAACGCGCTGCTCTTCACGGTCTTCATGGGCGCCGTCTTCCACACGCCGAACCCGGTCAACCTGCTCGGGCAGGCCGGACGGCAGCTCATGTTCATCGGCGTCTCGATCTACGGGTGGATCCAGTGGTCGAGGCACCGGCACACGTCGGCGAACGCCGTCGACCCGCGCTGGGCGACCGGGCGCGAGCGCGTGCTGCTCGTCGTGGCGATGATCGGGGGCACGCTCGTGCTCACGCCCATCTTCAGCGCCCTGGGTTCGTTCGAGCCGGTGTGGGCCGACGCGTGGATCTTCATGGGGTCGCTGCTCGCGACGTGGGGCATGGCGAAGGGCTGGACGGAGTTCTGGCTCATCTGGGTGGCCGTCGACATCGTCGGCGTGCCGTTGCTCGTCTCGGCCGGCTACTACGCCTCGGCGCTGCTGTACCTGTTCTACGGCGCGTTCACCCTGCTGGGGTTCTTCACCTGGCTGCGGGTGCAGCGACGGCGCGAGGCGGCGTCGGGGTCACCGGCCGCCTGAACGCGGGTGCCGCCGGCGGCGCGTCACCAGGGCGCGGGCACGCGGTCGAGCAGCGCCCATACCGCCCCACTGAGTTCGGGGTGCTCGAGGGCGATGCCCCGCAGCAGCTCGAACTCGAACCTCGCCGCCTCGCCCGGGCGTGCAGCCGGGTGGTACGCGCGCGACCGTGCCGGACCCCAGGTCTCCGACTGCAGGCGCTCCTCGCGCAGCGTCGCGACGACCTGCTCGTCGACGGAGGGCAGGTCGGGCAGGAACATCCACGGGTCTTCGCCGAGCCGGCAGCGCAGTTCGATGAGCGCGGCGAGCTCGTCGCGTGCGTCTCGACGCAGGCGCTCGAGCACCGATGACTCCGCCATACGCGCCCTCCCCTCGCCTTCCACGATCGTAAGCCCACGCTACGCGCACCGTGTGACGGGCGGGTTACGGGGCGCAATGCCAGATGACCCGCAGATGACGGCTCTGTGACATTCGCCCGTGCACGTCGCCGCGCGAGGCGCTTGACTGATGGCCGCGGCCGGCGATCACGGCCGGACGAACGACGGGAGACGACGTGGGCGAGGTGCTCATCCTGCACGGCTGGCAGAACCATCGACCCGAGGGGCATTGGCAGCGCTGGCTCGCCGAAGAGCTCGACGCCCGCGGCCACGACGTGCGGTACCCGCAGCTGCCCGATGCCGACACCCCGGTCCGTGCCGGCTGGCTGGCCGCACTCGAGGCCGAGCTCGTCGGCACGACGCCGTCGCAGCTCACCGTCGTCGCGCACAGCCTCGGCTGCGCGCTGTGGCTCGCGTACGCGGTCGCCCGGCGCGAGTCGGGGCTCGACGACCCGGCGGCGGCTCGCGTCATCCTGGTCTCACCGCCCTCCGACGGATTCCTCGAGCGGACGCCCGAGATCTCCGGGTTCCTCACCGCCGACACCGGTGAGGATGACGCGGTCGCGGCGGCGCTCGCGGCGGCGAGCATCGCGGCACCGATGGTGGTGCAGGGCGATGACGACCCGGTCAACCCGGCTGGAACGGTCGCCTTCGCCGAGGTCTTCGGGCTCGAGCGCGTGACGGTGCCGGGCGGCGGCCACCTCACGATCGGCGACGGGTACGGTCCGTTCCCGCTCGTGCTCGACCTCGTGCTCGACCCCGGCTCGCCCACCGGATGACCGGCGCGGCACGCGACCGCGATGAGCCCCGTCACCGCACCCGTGCGGTCTCCGCTGCTTGAATGGTCCGGTGGACACCGCACGCACCCCGAAACCCCTCAGCCGCCTCGCCGAGGACCTGCGCGCCGTCGACTTCACGGTCGACGCGCTCGACGGCCTCTGGGGCGGGGCTGCGGCTGCGGCGCTGCACCGGGGCGAACGCGTGCCCGCCCGGCGAGTGCTCGACGGCCGCCGTCGCGCGCACGCCGGCGGTGCGGTGCTCGCGACCCTCGCCGAGCTCTTCGTGCTCGGGCTGCCGGTGCCGGCCGACGAGGCGGCCGAGGCCCTGCCGCGACTCGGTCTCGACGACGCGGTCGAGCTCGGGCTGATCCGGCGCGACGGCGATCTCGTCGTCGCCGCCCTCGACCTGCGCCCCTACGCGTTCGGCGACGCGCACGGCGAAGCGCACTGGTGGATCCTCTCGGATCTCGGCGAGCTCGCGCTCGGACACGCGCTCGGCGAGCACCACGTGCTCGGGGTCGGCGGCGCCTCGACGACGCTCTCGGGGCTCATGCTGCCGACGCCCGCCCGACGCGTGCTCGACCTCGGCACCGGCTGCGGCATCCAGGCCATGCACGCGTCGCGATTCGCCGACGAGGTCGTCGCGACCGACATCTCGGAGCGGGCGCTCGAGCTCGCCCGCATGAACCTCGAGCTCAACGGCATCGAGGGCGTCGAACTGCGCCTCGGGAGCCTGTTCGAACCGGTCGCCGGCGAGCGGTTCGACCGCATCGTCTCGAACCCGCCGTTCGTCATCACGCCGCGCACCGAGGGGGTTCCCGAGTACGACTACCGCGACGGCGGCATGGTGGGCGACGCGCTCGTCGAAGCGGTCGTGCGCGGTTGCGCCGAGCACCTCGAGCCCGGCGGCACCGCGCAGCTGCTCGCCAACTGGGAGTATCGCGGCGACGACGACGGGCTCGAGCGCGCCGCGGCATGGGCGCACGGACTCGACCATTGGATCGTCGAGCGCGAGGTGCAGCCCGTCACGGAGTATGCCGAGACGTGGATCCGCGACGGCGGCACGAGGTCGGGTACCGCGGCCTTCGACCGCCTCTACGACGCGTGGCTCGACGACTTCGCGGCGCGCGGGGTCACCGAGGTCGGCTTCGGGTACGTCGTGCTGCGACGGCCGGTCGGCGGGGATGCCTCGGCCGCGGCATCCGCGACCGACGGGCTCGCCCGGGTCGAGCGCCGGCACGGCGCGATCGGGTCGAACCCCGCGGGCCTCGGCGGGCACCTCGCGCAGTGCCTCGCGGCGCACGACCGGCTGGCGTCCCTCGACGACGGGGCCCTCGCCGCGCTGCGCCTGACCGTCGCGGGCGACGTCACCGAGGAGCGCCACTACTGGCCCGGCGACGCGGACCCGACGGCGATGCTGCTGCGGCAGGGCGGCGGGTTCGCGCGCACGATCTCGCCCGGCACGGCACTGGCCGCACTCGTCGGCGCCTGCGACGGCGAACTCGCGGTCGGCGCGATCGTCGCCGCACTCGCGCAGCTGCTCGAGGTCGACGGGGCGGCGCTCGCCGCAGAGCTGCTGCCGGAGGTGCGGGAACTCGTCGACGACGGCTTCCTGCTGCTGCCGGCGGACTGACGCACCGGTCGGCGCGGATCGGAGCAGCGGCATGCTCCTCCGGGCCGACCTGCGCACGGCGCCGACACCGACGAATTCAGAGGGCCGGCCGATTCGTGCGCGGTATTCTCGTGCTCGCAACGAAAGCGAGCCAATGCCCGAGAGCCCCCTGTCAGCGTCGCCCTATGAACTGCTCGGCGTCGCAGCCGACGCCGACGAGGCGACCCTGCGCGCCGCCTACCGCCGGGCCCTGCGCGAGGCGCACCCCGACACGGGCGGCGACCCCGCGAAGTTCCACGCGGTGCAGTCGGCGTGGGCGCTCGTCGGCACGCCGGCGGCGCGGGCCGCGTTCGACCGCGGTCGCGGCACGGTCGGCACCGCGCCGAGTCGTGAGGCATGGGCGCCCGCCGCGCCCCGGCCGCGGCGCGACTCGCGGCCGCTCGCGCGGTCGTACGGCCACCCAGGCGGGCTCTCGCGCGAGCGGTACCTCGAGTCGATCCGCGAGTGGGTCGGGCGGGGCGCCTCGCTTCCCGATCCGTACGACCCGGCGCTCGTGCGCGGTGCGCCCCGCGGCATCCGGCACCTCCTCGCCGACGCGCTCGCCGAGGAGGCGAGCGCCCGGGCGCTCGCGACGCTCGGCATCGCGTACACGATCTGGCACGACGTCGCGACGGATGCCGCGGGGCACGGCCTGCCGCCGAAACTCGACCACCTCGTGCTCGGTCCCACGGGGCTCTTCGCGATCCAGTCGGAGGACTGGGGCGGGCCCGTCGCGCTCAAGCGCGGTGAACTCGTCGGCGAGGCGCTCGCGGGCGAGCGGCCGTTCAAGGCGCTCGCGGCGCGGGCCAAGGCGATCGGACGGGCAGCGAAGGCGAAGCCGACGGCGCTCATGATCGTCGTGCCCGACGACCACGCCGGCGAGCCGCTCGAACTCGGCGGGTCGGTGCGCGGCGCCGTCGTCGCGCTCGTCCGGCGTTCGCGTCTCGCGAGCGCCGTGCGCGAGGGCCTGCCCGGATCGGCGCACCTCGGCGGCACCGAGGTCATGGAGGTGCGCTCGCGCCTGCAGGCGGTCGTGCGGTTCGCCTGAGCCCCCGGTGGCCGCCCGGTTCGCCCGCCGCCCGTTCGCGGTGTTGGATGGAACCATGCCAGCTGACGCCGCCGCCGCATCCGTGCCCGACCTCGACGCCCACATCGCCGACTTCGCCGACTTCGTGCAGGCCTCGCCCTCGTCGTACCACGCCGCCGCCGAGGTCGCCCGCCGTCTCGAGGCGGCCGGGTTCGAGCGGCTCGACGAGACCGCCGAATGGCCCACCGGTCCCGGGCGTCGCGTCGTCGTGCGCGACGGTGCGGTCATCGCGTGGATGCAACCCGACGGCGCCGTGCCGACCACGCCGTACCGCATCCTCGGGGCGCACACCGATTCGCCGTCGTTCAAGCTGAAGCCCAACGGGCAGACGGTCAGCGAAGGCGTGCTGCAGGCCTCGGTCGAGGTCTACGGCGGGCCGCTCCTGAACTCCTGGCTCGACCGCGAGCTCGAGCTCGCGGGCCGCATCGCGACCGACGACGGCGCCGTGCACCTCGTGCGAACGGGGCCGATGCTGCGCATCCCGCAGCTCGCGATCCACCTCGACCGCGAGGTGAACTCCAAGGGCCTCCTGCTCGACAAGCAGCGCCATACGCAGCCGGTCTGGGGGGTCGGCACCGGTGACGACGCCGACCTGCTCGACGAGCTCGCCGCGTTGGCGGGCGTGCCCGGCGCGGCGATCGTCGGGCACGACGTGCTCGTCGCCGACACGGCCGCGCCGACCCGCTTCGGCCGCTCGGGCGAGCTGTTCGCCTCGGGCCGCATGGACAACCTGACCTCGGTGCACGCCGGGCTCGTCGCGCTCCTGCGGGCGCCGTCCGACGCGGAGCACGTGAGCGTGCTCGCCGCCTTCGACCACGAGGAGCTCGGCTCGGAGTCGCGCTCGGGCGCGAGCGGGCCGTTCCTGGAGGACGTGCTCTCCCGCATCGCCTCGGGCCTCGGCGCCTCCGACGACGAACGCCGACGCGCCCACGCGGCGAGCTGGATCGTCTCGTCGGACGCGGGACACGCCGTGCACCCCAACTACGCCGACCGTCACGACCCGGCGAACCGCCCGGTGCTCGGTGGCGGTCCGCTGCTGAAGCTCAACGCGAACCAGCGCTACGCGAGCGATGCGCTCGGCGGTGCGCTCTGGGCCGGCGTGTGCCGTGCCGCGGGCGTGCCCGTGCAGCGGTTCGTGTCGAACAACGCGATCCCGTGCGGATCGACGATCGGTCCGCTCTCGGCGACCCGTCTCGGCATCCGCACGGTCGACGTGGGCGTGCCGCTGCTGTCGATGCACTCGGCCCGGGAGCTCGCGCACGTCGACGACCTCGCGGCGCTCGGCGCCGCTGCGACCGCCTTCTTCGCCGGAGCCTGAGCACCCGCGAGCGGTTGGCGGGAAGTCGCGCCGCGTTGGCGCGATTTCCGTCCCGCCGACGGCGCTGGGCCTGCCAGTCTGGGCGCATGACCGACACGATCACGACCTCCTCGATCTTCCGGACCGCCGCCGACTCCGAGTCCGCGATCCGTCACTTCGAGGGCCGACTCGCGTTCGAGACGGATGTCTCGGACGTCGCCGCCGAGCTCGCCGCTGGCGCGCCGGGCTTCGTGCTCGTCGACACCCGCAACGAGGCCGCGTGGGCGCAGGGGCGGGTGCCCGGCGCGGTGCACCTGCCGGGTCGCCGCATCGCGGGGGAGGCGGCGGCGCTCGTGCCCTCCGGCGTTCCGGTCGTCGTCTACTGCTGGGGGCCGGCGTGCAACGGGGCGACGCGAGCGGCGCTCGAGTTCGCCCGGCTCGGCCATCCGGTGAAGGAGATGATCGGCGGGTTCGAGTACTGGGTGCGCGAGGGCTTCGCCTACGAGACCGACGAGGGGCTCGCGCAGCGGGTGCCCGACCCGCTCACGAACGTCGCCTCGGCGGGGCTCGCCGGTTCACCGGTGACGGCCGCCGAGGCGGCCGGCATCACCTGCGCCTGCTGAGGCGCACGGCGGTGCGGCGCTCGTCGCCCCTCGCCGGTCGCGACCGGGGACATCGGGTCAGGCGAGGGCGACGAGCG
Source organism: Agromyces sp. NPDC055658 (assembly GCF_053618155.1). NCBI lineage: Bacteria > Bacillati > Actinomycetota > Actinomycetes > Micrococcales > Microbacteriaceae > Agromyces > Agromyces sp. NPDC055658. The sequence goes on from NZ_JBSHHD010000022.1 coordinate 16,499, forward strand.
GCGCCTCGGGGTCGGCGAGCCACTCGTCGAGCGACCCGTCGTAGACGGCGACGTCGGGATGGCCGGATCGCCGGAGCGCGAGCGCGGTGCCCGCTGCGGCGATGCCCGCACCGCAGTAGACGACGAACCGGCCCGTCGCGGCGTCGGCCGCGTCGACCGCCGGGGCGAGACGTTCGGCGAGGGCGTCCCCGTGGAGCGCGACGCGCGTCTCGCGGTCGACGAGCGAGCCCACGGGCACGTTGACGCTGCCCGGGATGTGGCCCCGCCGCGCCCGCTTGCCGGTCTCGCCGCGGAAGTCGCCCCGTGGCAGGGCGCAGACGAGGGCGGAGCGCTCGTCGCCCGCGACGATGCGGCGCACCTCCTCGCGGTCGGCCCAGTAGCCGGGCTGCACCGTGAGGCGCAGCGGGCCGGCGGCGCGCGGCTCGCGGTACCCCGTCTCGACCTCGCGGCCCTCGGCCCGCCACCGCTCGAAGCCGCCGTCGATCACGGCGACGTTCGCGAAGCCGGCCGAGCGGAGCAGCCACCAGAGGCGGGCGGCCCAATGGCCGATCGACGCGTCGTACACGGCGACCGCGGTGCCGTCGTCGATGCCGAGGCCGCGTGCGGCCTCGGTGAGGCGGTCGAGGTCGGGGCGGGTGAACGCGAACGGGCTGCCCGGGTCAGAGAACTCCTCGAGCAGGTCGGCGAAGACGGCGCCGGGCAGGTGCCCGGCGATGAGGTGATCGTCGAGCCCGCTCAGCCAGTGGAATCCCGTCGCCGCGTCGACGCCGAGCACCGTCGCGTCGACGACGACGAGTCGTTCGGCGTCGTGGTGTTCGGCCACCCAGCCGGTCGAGACGAGCGGGCCGGGCACGGTGAGCGGATCCGAGGTCGCGTCGAGAGTCATGCCGGCCACGCTAGGCGCCGCTGCCGGCCGGCGCGGCCGGACCGCAACAGGCCGTCACGAGGCGTAGCACGGCGACGCGCGTGCCGCGCGAACGGCTGCGGCCGCGCGGTGCACGAGCCGGCGGCGGCTCAGCGGAGCGGTCCGCGCCGGCTCTCGAGCCAGAGCGTGTGCTCGCGGAGGCCGTTGCGCACCGCGGCCTTGATGATGAGGTAGCCGATCCACAGCATCAGGGCGAGCACGGCGAGGTAGATCACCACGCCGATGATGAGGCCGATGAGGCCGGCGCCGAGGAAGAAGTTCGGATCGATCGTCGGGTCGCTTTCCATGGGGCCACCATGGCAGAAACGCGTCGGGTCCGGGAGGGTCCCCGAGTGGGGGACACGCAGGTCAGCACTCGATGACGTTGACGGCGAGGCCGCCCTCGCTCGTCTCCTTGTACTTCGTCATCATGTCGAGGCCCGTCTGGCGCATCGTCTCGATGACCGTGTCGAGCGAGACGAGGTGCGTGCCGTCGCCGTGCAGCGCGAGCCGGGCCGCCGAGACCGCGGTCGATGCGGCGATCGCGTTGCGCTCGATGCAGGGCACCTGGACGAGTCCGGCGACCGGGTCGCACGTGAGGCCCAGGTGGTGCTCCATCGCGATCTCGGCCGCGTTCTCGATCTGCTGGGGGGTGCCGCCGAGCACGGCGCAGAGCGCACCCGCCGCCATCGCGCACGCTGAGCCGACCTCGGCCTGGCAGCCGCCCTCGGCGCCCGAGATCGACGCGTTCTTCTTGACGAGGCTCGCGATCGCCGACGCGGTCAGCAGGAACCGGCGGATGCCCGCCCGGTCGGCGCCCGGCACGAAGCGCAGGTAGTAGTGGCCGACGGCGGGCAGGATGCCGGCCGCGCCGTTCGTCGGCGCGGTCACCACCCGGCCTCCGGAGGCGTTCTCCTCGTTGACGGCGAGTGCGAAGGCGTGCAGCCACTCGGTCGACGTGTCGCGGTGCGCCGTCGACTCGATCTCGTCGCGGTCGTAGGCCTCCAGGCGCCGGCGCACGTCGGGTGCGCGCCGCTTGACGCGGAGGCCGCCGGGCAGCGTGCCCTCGGTCTCGAGGCCGTGCTCGACGCACTCGGCCATCGCGTCCCAGATGGCGTCGAGCCCTGCGTCGATGCCGGCCTCGCCGTGCACGGCGATCTCGTTGTGCCTGGCGACGTCGCAGAACGAGACGCCGTGCTCGTCGCAGAGGGCGAGCAGTTCGGCGGCGTTGGAGTAGGGGAGCGGATGGCGCAGGGCCTCGGCCTCGGCGGCGGGGTCGCCGTCGCGGCGGATGAAGCCGCCGCCGACGGAGTAGTAGGTCTCCTCGGCGATGGGCAGCGGCCCTTCGCCGAACGCCTGGAGCGTCATGGCGTTGGGGTGGCCGGGCAGGCGCGTGCGCGGCTCGAGGGAGATGTCGCTCTGGCGCAGCCGCACGGGGTGCGCGCCGAGGAGGCGGATCTCGGCGCCGGTGTCGCGCGCGTCGGCGAGGCGGGTCCACGCGTCGCGCACGTCGGCGGGGTCGCAGTCGTGCGGCTCGAGGCCGGCGAGGCCGGCGACGACGGCGTCGGGCGTGCCGTGCCCGAGGCCGGTCGCGCCGAGCGAGCCGTAGAGCGAGCACGACACGCGCGTGACGTCGCCGAGCACACCGCGGGCATCGAGCGACTCGACGAACATGCGAGCCGCCCGCATGGGGCCGACGGTGTGCGAACTCGAGGGGCCGATCCCGATCGAGAACAGATCGAGGGCGGAGACGAACGCTGTCACCCCTCAAGGGTACGTCGCACGGCGCGCACGGATGCCGCTGCGGTTCGAAGAATCGTGCGTCGACCGCCGATCTCGCGCACATCCGCGGCAGTATCCGCGACCACGCGGCGACGGCGCACCGACGGCACCGCGACAGTGCCCCGACAGCACCGCGACAGCGCGCTGCGAGCGCGCGGCGGAAGCATGGCGTGCATGGACATCACCAACACCCGAGCCCGGGGAGACTGGGCGATCGAGGCCGACGGCCTCGTGAAGAACTTCGGCGAGCACCGCGCGGTCGACGGGGTCGACCTGCGGGTCGCCACCGGCACCGTCTACGGCGTGCTCGGCCCGAACGGGGCCGGCAAGACCACCACGATCTCGATGCTCGCGACGCTGCTGCGCCCCGACGCCGGCACGGCCCGCGTCTTCGGCCACGACGTGCAGCGGGAGGCGCAGGTCGTGCGCCAGCTCATCGGCGTCACCGGGCAGTACGCCTCGGTCGACGAGACGCTCTCGGCGACCGAGAACCTCGTGCTCTTCTCGCGCCTGCTCGGCCTCGGCCGGCGCGACGCGAAGCGCAAGGCCGGGGAGCTCCTCGAGGAGTTCGGGCTCACCGAGGCCGCCAAGCGGCCGCTCAAGCAGTTCTCGGGCGGCATGCGCCGTCGGCTCGACCTCGCGGCGAGCCTCATCGCACAGCCGCCGCTCATCTTCCTCGACGAGCCGACGACCGGCCTCGACCCGCGCACCCGCGCGCAGATGTGGGAGACGATCCGACGACTCGTCGCGACCGGTTCGACGGTCCTGCTCACGACCCAGTACCTCGACGAGGCGGACCAGCTCGCCGATCGCATCGCGGTGATCGACCGCGGCCGCGTGGTCGCCGAGGGCACGGGCGACGAGCTCAAGGCCTCGGTCGGCGAGTCGAGCCTGCAACTGCGGCTCATCGACCCGCGCGACCTCGGCGACGCCCAGGCGGCGATCGAGCGCGTGCTCGGCGTGCACGCCACCGCGAGCCCCGAGGCCGCCCGCCTCACCGCCCCCATGCAGGACGCGGATCGCGTCGCCGAGCTCCTCGTCACGTTCCGCGACGCGGGCATCCACCTCGCCGAGCTCAGCGTGCAGAAGCCCACGCTCGACGAGGTGTTCCTCACGCTCACCGGCCACAGCGCCGAGCCCGAAGGGGCCGGCGACGAGGCATCCGATCTCGAACTCGAAGGAAGCCGCGCATGACCACCGCGACCATCGTGCCGGGCGCCGCCCGCACGCTCAAGAACCACGTCGGCTTCGGCCAGACGGTGCGCAACTCGTTCAGCATGGCCTGGCGGGGTCTCCTGAAGATCAAGCGCACGCCCGAGCAGCTCATCGACGTCACCGTGCAGCCGATCCTGTTCACCGTCATGTTCACCTACATCTTCGGCGGCGCGATCGCCGGCGATGCGATGACGTACCTGCCGTTCCTGCTGCCCGGCATCCTCGTGCAGACCGTCATCACGACGTCGGTCGTCACGGGCGTGCAGCTGCGGGAGGACATGGACAAGGGCGTGTTCGACCGGTTCCGCTCGCTGCCGATCGCGCGCGTCGCACCGCTCGCCGGCGCGCTGCTCGCCGACACGGTGCGCTACGGCATCGCGACCGTGCTCACCTTCGTCGCGGGGTACGTCATGGGCTACCGGCCCGAGGCCGGCATCGGCAGCGTCGTGACGGCGAGCCTCGTCGTGATCGTCGCAGCATGGTCGCTCAGCTGGATCTTCGCCTTCTTCGGCGTGATCGCGCGATCGGCCGGTTCGGTGCAGGGCATCTCGTTCCTCATCCTGTTCCCGCTGACGTTCCTCTCGAACGCGTTCGTGCAGGCCGACACGATGCCCGACTGGCTGCAGTGGTTCGTGAACATCAACCCGGTCTCGCACCTCGTGACCGCCGCGCGCGGCATCACGATGGGCACCGAGGTCACGGGCGACCTGCTGGCGACGCTCGTCGGCGCCGCGGTCGTGGTCGCGATCTTCGCCCCGCTCACGGTGCGCGCGTACATGCGCAAGGCGTAGACCGGTGCGGATGCCTCGGTGCGGGCGACGGCCGTCGGGTCGGCGCCCCGCCGGGGGTGACCGTCAGGCCGAGCCGACCGAACCGGGCGCGACGGGCGCTGCGAGCAATCGCAGCGCCCGTTCCGCGCGCTCGGGCTGGGTGAGGTCGGCGACGTCGGCGCGCGCCCGCTCGAGGGCGGCGGCGCCGGCGATGCGCTCGGCGGCCGCGAGGTGCGGCTCGAGTCTGAGCGCGGGAAGGTCCTGCCGGGGGTGCATCCGCTCGGCGAGGGCGAGCAGCTCGAGCGCGCGACCCCGCAGGTGCGGTCGGCGCATCGCCCACGCCGACCAGCCGAGCACCGCCGTGCCGAGCACGGGCTTGTCGGTGAACGCCGGCCACGCGCGGTGGAGCGCGATCGTGCGGTACCGGATGCGGGCGGCCCACCGGTCGGCGTCGTCGGCGTCGCGCTCGTCGAACACCGCCGCCGAGAGGAGATCGGCGAGCACCATCAGGTACCACGGGGTCGACCGCTCGTGGACGCCGAACGAGTCGGCGGCCGCCCGACCGTGGCGACGGGCGTCGGCCATGCGGCGATCCGCCCGTGCGAGCTCGGCGCGGCCGAGCTCGGCGACCGTTGCGAGCGCGAGGCCGTCGGCCGTGCGACGCTCGCTCGCCGCGAGTTCGTCGAGCAGCGGGCGCACCTCGTCGAACCGGCCCGCCGAGAGCAGGTTGCCCGCGCGCATCCACTCGAGCTGGAGCAGGTCTGGCTCCGCGTCGAGGGCGGCGAGGCCGTCGACCGCGACGGCCGACCAGTGCAACGCGCGCTCGGGGTCGCCCGACTGGCTGGCGAGCTGCGCCATCATCATCGAGCTCATCGACTCGGCCCATCCGTCGCCGAGGCGCCGCGCGAGCCGGTGCGCGCGCTGGGCGTGCTCGATGGCGAGTGCGGGTTCGCCGGCGTTCTCATCGAACTGGCAGCGCAGCAGCGCGCCGATGAGCGCCGTCGCCTCGTCGGCGGAGTCGGACATGACCACGAGGTCGGCGAGCGCGGCGTCGAGGTCGCGCGCGCCGATGACCCGCGCGACCGCGGCCAGCCATTCGGGCAGTGGCCAGCGATCGGCGAGATGCGAGCGGAGCCGTGCGAGCGCGCGCGTCGCGGCCGGTGCACCGTAGGCGAGCGACGTGCCGGCTGCGAACACCGCCGAGATCATCGCCGGCACCGCGAGGTCGCGTTCGTGCGCGCCGTGGCGGGTCGCCTCGAGCATCGCCTCACCGAACACGAGCACCTCCTCGTGCGCGCTGCGCACGTTCCAGAGGTAGCCGAGCGCGGCGTAGAGCCGCAGCGCGGTCGGCACGCGACGCTCGGCGTTGGCTCGGCGCAGGATCTCGACGAGGTTCTCCTCCTCGAGGCGCAGCACCCGCAGGTCGTGGAGCTGCGTCGAGCCGCCGCCGACGAAGTGCACGTCGGCGAGCCGCTCGGCCCACCGGGCCATCGCATCGTGCACGTCGGCGAGCTCGCCGGCCTGCGCGAGTCGGAGCTGGCCGAACTCGCGCACCGTCTCGAGCATGCGGTATCGGGTGGCACCCGTCAGCCGGTCGTCGCGCACGGTGAGCAGCGACTGGTCGACGAGACCCACGAGCACGTCGATCGCGCCCGCGCCGAGCACCTCCTGTGCCGCCTCGATCCCGAAGCCGTCGGCGAAGGTCGAGAGCCGGACGAGCCCGCGTTGCTCGTCGGGGGTGAGCAGCGCCCAGCTCCACTCGATGACGGCCTCGAGGGTGCGCTGACGGGGCGGCGCGCTGCGGTCGCGCCCGGCGAGCAGTGCGAAACGATTGTCGAGGCGGGCCTCGATCTCGGCGACGGTCATGCCGCGGGTGCGCGCCGCGGCGAGCTCGATCGCGAGCGGCAGGCCGTCGAGGCACGCGCACAGCCGCTCGACCACGTCGAGGGGGAGGGCGGCATCGGGGCGCACGGCGAGCGCCCGTTCGATGAAGAGCTGCGAGCCGGGCCCGGCTTCGTCGCCGACGCGCGCCGGCAGCGGTTCGAGCGGATACACCTGCTCGGCGCCGATCGCGATCGGGCTCCGGCTCGTCGCGAGCACGCGCAGGGTCGGCACCGCCGACAGCAGCTCGTCCGTGCAGGCGGCGACGCCGTCGACGACCTGCTCGCAGTTGTCGAGCACGAGCAGGGTCGGCGTGTCGGCGAGGCGCGCCTCGATGCGCTGACGAAGGTCGGGCCGGCTCGCGGCGTCGGAGAGCCTCGACGCACGGGCCTCCCTGAGGCCGAGCGCCGAGCCGAGCGCGAGCTCGACGTCGTCGTCGTCGCGGACGCCCGCGAGCTCGGCGACCACCACCGCCGGCGCGTCGGCTCGCGCCGCGACCGCCTGGGCGAGCCGAGTCTTTCCGAGCCCGCCTGCGCCGAGGATGGTGACCAGCCGGTGCCGGTCGAGCAGTGCGAGGATCGCCGGCAGGTCGTCGTCGCGGCCGATGAGCCGGTTCGGGGCGGCGCGCAGGCCGATCCGGGTGGGTTCTTCGGGGCGTCGGGGGGAATCGGCCGTCTCCGCGGGCGACGGGACCTCATCGGCCGTCGGTCGCGTCAGCTCGATCGTGACGGATGCCCCGGGCCGGACGTCCGCGACCGGGTCGACGCCGACCACGGGCGCGATGCCCGTGTCGGGATCGGCGAGCAGTCGCGCGTTGAGCTCGACGAGTTCGGGGCCGGGCGAGACCCCGAGCTCGTCGCGCAGCGTCGCTCGCACGCGGGCGAAGGTCGCGAGCGCCTCGGTGCGCCGGCCGGCGCTCGCGAGCGCGGCGATGAGCGAGGTGTGCAGTCGCTCGTCGAGCGGGCTGGCCGCCGCGAGCGGAGCGAGGGCGGTGATCGCCGCTTCGGCGTCACCGGCGTCGAGCAGGCAGCGCGCACGGAACTCGAGCAATCCGATGCGACGCGACGACGCACGGTCGGCGAGCTCGGCGCCGATCGGCGCCTGGCCGAGGTCGAGCCCCGGCTCGCCGCGCCAGAGGGCGAGGGCCTCGTCGAGCACGCCGATCGCGGCGCGGTGGTCGCCGCCACGGGCGAGCTCCGCGGCGTGCCCGCCGAGTTCGCCGGCGAGTCCGAGATCGGTCTGCGCCGGGGTCACGTCGAGCGCGTACCCGCCGGGGCGCGACGCGATGAGCCCGGTCGCGCTCGTTGTGCGCACCCGTGACACGAGCGACTGCAGTGCCGCCCGCTCGTTCTCGGGCCGGTCGTCGCCCCACAGGTCGTCGGAGATCGCCTCGAGCCCGTGCGTGCGACCCGAGGCACGCCCGTCGACCCCCGCGAGCGCGGCGAACAGCGCCTTCGCGAGCGCGCCCGCGGGCTCGATCTGCTCGCCCGACCGACCCTCGACGAGGACCGGGCCGAGCAGCGCGACGCGGAGGTCGCGGCGGTCGGTCAGCACGCGTCGAGCCTACCGGCGGCGACCGTCGCCAGGCCGCCGCGCCGACGGGCGGGCCTAGGCTGGATGACGATGTCGAACGCCGCCGGAACCCCGCCCGCATCCCCGACCATCCGTCCGATCCGCGCCGAGGAGTCCGCCGCCGAGGCCGCCCTGATCGGGCGCGCCTTCGCCGCAGGGCCGTACGGTCACCTGCCGAAAGGCGCCGAGCGCGCCGCGTTCGAGGCCGACACGGCGGGGCGTGCCGCCGACGGCGCCGTGCTCGTCGCGCTCGACGCCCAAAGCGGCGTCGTCGGCACGGCGAGCGTGCTGCGCGCCGGCACTCGCTACTCGCGGGTCGCCCGGCCCGGCGAGGCCGAGGTGCGCCTCATCTCCGTCGACCCAGCCGTGCAGGGCGGCGGACTCGGCGCCGCGCTCACGCGGGCGAGCCTCGAGGCGGCGCTCGAGTGGGGTGCGTCGGCGCTCGTGCTCGACACGGGCAGCCGCAACACCAGGGCCCAGGCGCTCTACGAACGACTCGGCTTCGAGCGCGCGCCCGAGCGCGACGCGGCGGTCGGGGCCGGCGTCGACTCGGTCGTGTACCGATACCCGCTTCAGCAGCGCGACGACGTCGTGGTGCGATCGATGCGGGACGGCGAGGCCGATCACGTCGCCCGGCTCGTCGAGTCGGCGTACGCCGCCGACTTCGAGCTGAACGCGGGGTATCGCGCCGACATCGTCGCCGTGGCCGAGCGCGCGCGCGACCATCGGGTGTGGGTCGCCGTCGACTCGGCGACCGGCGAGCTCCTCGGCACGGCGTCGACGCCGCGAGCCGGCGCGACGTTGTCGCCGGTCGCGCGGGCCGGCGAGCTCGACTTCCGCTTCCTCGGCGTCGCACCGGGTGCCCGGCGGCGCGGCATCGGCGAGACGCTCGTGCGGCACGTGCTGCGACTCGCGCGCATCCGCGGGATGGACCGGGTGGTGCTCAACACCGGCCCCGACATGCTCGACGCGCAGCGGCTCTACGACCGGCTCGGGTTCGCCCGCCTGCACGAGCGCGAGTACCGCTTCGTGCGCCCAGACGGGTCGGGCTTCCAGATGCTCGCCTATGGACGCGACGCCGCGTGACCGCTTCGTGCGCCGCCGCCCTGGTGGTGGGTCGGGCTTCCGGATGCTCGCCTGTGGACGCGACGCCGCGTGACCGCTTCGTGCGCCGCCGCCCCGGTGGTGGGTCGGGGTTCCGGATGCTCGCCTACGGGCGCGACGCCGCCTGACGGCAGCGAAGCGGCGCCCCTGCCGCGGGCGGTCGGGAGCGTGGCCGGGTCGCCCCCGCTCAGACGATCGGGTCGGGCCCGACCCGCGACATCCAGTCCGCCGCTCGGTCGATCGGCGCGAACCCGAACTTCTCGTAGAGGCCGTGGGCGTCGCCCGTGATGAGCACCACGCGCTTCAGGCGCAGCGGGTCGAGCGTCGCGAGCACGTACTCCATCAGCGAGACGCCGAGGCGCTCGCCGCGGCTCTCGGGGTCGACGATGACATCGCAGAGCCAGGCGAAGGTGACGCCGTCGGTGACGACGCGGGCGTAGGCCAGCTGCCCGCCCGAGTCGCGGTCGTACACGCCGAAGTTCATCGACCCGTCGATCGCCGCATCCTGCGTCTCGCGAGGTCGGCCGAGCGCCCAGTAGGCGTGCTCGGAGAGCCAGCGGTGCACGCGTTCGCGGTCGAGCCGGGCGGGGTCGGTCGAGAAATCGAGGTCGCGGGGCATCGGTCCAGCGTATCGGGGCGCGGTTCGAGCGGATGCCTCCACCGAGGCATCCGCTCGACGGGAGCACGTCAGCGCACGGTCTTGCGCGACGTGATCTGACCCGTGTCGAATCCGAGCAGGTGGAGGCCTCCGTGGAAGCGGGCGTGCTCCACCTTGATGCAGCGGTCCATGACGACGGTGAGCCCCTGCTCCTCGCCGTAGTACGCGGCCTCCTCGTTCCAGATGCCGAGCTGCACCCAGATGGTCTTCGCACCGGCCGCGACGACCTCGTCGACGACCTTCGGGATGTCGCTGCCCCGGCGGAACACGACGACGACGTCGGGCACCTCGGGCAGGTCCGTGAGGCTCGCGTACGCCGGCTGGCCGAGGATCTCGGTCTCCATCGGGTTCACGAAGTAGAGGCGGTAGTCGCTCGACTGCTGCAGGTACGTGCCCACGAAGTAGCTCGAGCGCTGCGGCTTCGGCGAGGCGCCGACGATCGCGACCGACTTCGCCGCGTCGAGGATGCGCAGGCGAGCCTTCGCGTCGGGACCCGTCCACGTGCGCTGCGAGCGCAGCAGCTTCGCGAGCGGCGAGTCGGCGGGCAGGTCGCAGCTCAGGCCGTTGACGAGGCGCACGGTCTCGAGCTCGGCCGCCGCCGAGGCATCCGTCTGCGTCGCCTGCCCGGTGATGGTGTCGGTCATCGCGTGCCTCCTGTCGCGGCGGCGAGCGCCTGGTCGAGATCGTAGATGATGTCGTCGACGTCCTCGATGCCGATCGAGAGCCGCACGACGCCGGGCAGCACGCCCGCGTCGACGAGCTGCTGCTCGGTGAGCTGGGCGTGCGTGGTCGACGCCGGGTGGATGATGAGCGTCTTCGCGTCGCCGATGTTCGCGAGGTGCGACGCGAGGTTCACGTTCTCGATGAGCGCCTGGCCCACCTGCCGGCCGCCCTTCACCTCGAAGCTGAACACCGAGCCCGGGCCTTGCGGCAGGTACTTCTTCGCGCGGTCGTGGTGCGGGTGGCCCTCGAGGCCCGCCCAGAACACGCGCTCGACCCGCGGGTCCTCGGCGAGCCACCGGGCGACGGCGCGGGCATTGTCGACGTGCGCCTGGATGCGGTACGGCAGGGTCTCGACGCCCTGCGCGAGGAGGAACGCCGAGTGCGGCGCGAGCGTCGGGCCGATGTCGCGCAGCTGCTCGGCGCGGAGGCGCGTCAAGAAGGCGTACTCGCCGAAGTTGCCCGACCACTCGAGGCCGCCGTAGCTCGGCACCGGCTGGCCGAACAGCGGGAACTTCTCCGAGTGCCAGTGGAACCGGCCCGACTCGACCACGACGCCGCCGAGGGTCGTGCCGTGCCCGCCGAGGAACTTGGTCGCCGAGTGGGTGACGATGTCGGCGCCCCATTCGATCGGGCGGTTGAGGTACGGGGTCGCGATCGTCGAGTCGACGATGAACGGGATGCCGTGGGCGTGGGCGACGTCGGCGAGCGCCTCGAGGTCGGCGATCTCGCCCGAGGGGTTCGCGATCGTCTCGACGAAGAGGGCCTTCGTGTTCTCGCGGATGGCCGCGGCGTAGTCGTCGGCGTCGGAACCGGCGACGAAGGTCGTCTCGATGCCGAAGCGGCGCAGCGTCACGTCGAGTTGGGTGATCGAGCCGCCGTAGAGCTGCGCGGAGGCGACGATGTGGTCGCCGGCTCCCGCGAGCGATGCGAAGGTGATGTACTGCGCGGCGAGTCCGGAGGCGGTCGCGACGGCGCCCAGGCCGCCCTCGAGGCTCGCGATGCGCTCCTCGAAGCTCGCGACCGTCGGGTTCGCGAGGCGTGAGTAGATGTTGCCGTACTTCTGGAGGGCGAACCGTGCCGCGGCGTCGGCGGTGTCGTCGAAGACGAACGCACTCGTCTGGTAGATCGGCAGCGCGCGGGCGCCCGTCACCTGGTCGGGGATGTTGCCCGCGTGGATGGCGCGGGTCTTGAAGCCGTATTCGCGGTCTGCCATGCCGAGAACGCTACGCGCACCCGGCGTCGGCCTCGCGCCCGCGTCGTAACCTACGGCAACGGATGCCTCGCATCCGCCCCATGCACCCGTCGGCGGAGGGGGTCGGTCGGGCCAGGGTGCACAGGGGTTGATCAGGCCGGTTCGCTATCCTGTGATCAGGTCGCCCACCCCGGCGGCCACCGGACGAGGGCACCCAGTACCCGGACACGACGACTGGCACGCGACATCCTTCTCGATGTCGATCTGGTCAGGAGTGAACAGTCATGGCATGGGTCATCCTCATCGTCTCGGGCGTGCTCGAAGCCGTCTGGGCCACCGCACTCGGCAAGAGCGAGGGCTTCACGAAGCTCTGGCCGAGCGTGATCTTCTTCGGCGCCCTCGCCCTCTCCATGGGCGGGCTCGCGTGGGCCATGCGAGACATCTCGACCGGTACCGCCTACGCGGTCTGGGTCGGCATCGGCGCGGCACTCACGGTCGTCTGGGCGATGATCACGGGCGATTCGGATGTCTCGTGGCTGAAGCTCGCCCTCATCGCCGGCCTCGTCGGCTGCGTCATCGGGCTCAAGTTCGTCGACGGCGGCGCCGGCCACTAGCGATGCGCCGGGTGCTCACGCCTCCTGGGCCGGGTGCCAGGCGAGCGCGACCCAGATGAGGAGCGCGTTGAACCCGAAGCCCACGACGATGAGCACGTTGTCGTAGAGGCCCTTGTAGGGCAGCGCTGCGAGGTTGAACAGCACGAGCGCGGCCGAGACGATGACGGTGATCCACTTGAGCGGGGTCGCCGGCACCATGAGCGAGATCGTGATCATCGCGATCGGCACGAGCATGATGAGTGCGGCCAGCACCCACATCCAGCTCGCGGCCGCCCGGTCGCCGATCCTGCCCGGCTCGGCATCACCGGCGAAGATGCGCAGCACGTCGCCGAGCAGGTAGACCAGCATGAGCGAGATCCAGCCGCCGGCGAGGATGACACGGGTCGGGTCCATGGTCAAGCCGCCGCCTCGGCCGACCCGGCCGCCGCGCCCGCGCCCGCGGCCTCCTGCGGATGCAGCACGAGGTTGCCGACCTTGCGGCCCGAGTCGACGCGGGCGTGCGCCTCGGCGAGGCGGTCGAGCGGCATCGTCTCGTCGATGACGACCCGCAGTGCGTCCGCCTCGACGAGGTCGAGCAGGGTCGAGAAGTCCTCGGGTCGCTCGGGCGAGGTGCCCGTCTTCACCGGACCGTGGGCGGTGATCATCTCGCCGAGGCTCGCGACGGCGAGCAGCAGTCGCCCGCCCTCGGCGAGGAGCGGTCGCCCGGTCGCCGGGCTCAGCACGCCCACCGTGTCGAACACGACGTCGAAGCGCTCGCCGCGTGACTCGAGCGACTCGAGCGGCGTCGCGCGGTAGTCGACGACCCGGTCGGCGCCGAGCGCGGTGACCAGTTCGGCGTTCGGTGCGCTCGTGACGGCCGTGACCCTCGCCCCGAAGTGCTTCGCGAGTTGCACGGCGTTCGTGCCGACCGCGCCCGAGGCTCCGACGACGAGCACGTGCTCGCCCGGCCGCACCGCGGCCTTGTCGCGCAGGTAGTGCAGCGCCGTCGCGCCGCCGAACAGCACCCCGGCCGCGTCGTCGAACGACACCCCGTCGGGGATGCGCGCGAGCCGCGAGGCGGGGACCGCGACGAGTTCGGCGTGCGCGCCCATACGCGCGCCCGTCATGCCGCAGACGCGGTCGCCGACGGCGAACCCGGATGCCGCTGAGGCGATGCCGCCCGCGTGCGGGGCGCCGCCCGTGGCATCACCACCGATCGTCTCGACGACCCCGGCGAAGACCACGCCGAGCACCCTGGCGCGCGGGCCGTTCACCCCGAGTGCGAGCCTGCCCGGCAGGGCGAAGCCGCGCGGGAACCGGGCGCCGCGGATGCGGGCGTCGCCCGAGTTGACGGTCGCCGCCATGACGCGCACGAGCGCCTCGCCGCGGCCCGCGACGGGATCGGGCACCGTGTCGACCCGTACGACCGACGGCGGACCGTACCGATCGACCACTCCTGCACGCATGTTGCTCCCTTACACCTGTAAGTCCCTGTGTCGATCACGATAGCCTTACAGTCGTAAGGATGCAAGCATCGCCCGAGAACGGAGTCGGCATGGCCCAGCGCACCCCGCTCAGCCGCGAGCGCATCATCGCCGCCGCGATGCAGGTCGCCGACGGCGGCGGCCTCGCGGCCGTCAGCATGCGCAGCGTCGGCAAGGCACTCGGCGCCGAGGCGATGTCGCTCTACCACCACGTCTCCGGCAAGGAGGAACTCCTCGATCTCCTCGCCGACGCGGCGTTCGACGAGATTCCGCTGCTCGAGATCGGCACGCCGTGGCGCGCCGCGATGACCGCCCGCGCCGACACCATGCGCGCCGTGCTCAAGAAGCACTCCTGGGCGCTCGGCCTCCTCGAGTCGCGGTCGGATCCCGGACCGGCCGTCATGCGGCACCACGACCGCGTGCTCGGAGTGCTGCGGCGCGACGGCTTCGACCTCGCGCTCGCCGCACACGCCTACTCGGTGCTCGACGCCTACATCTACGGCTTCGTGCTCACCGAGCTCAACCTGCCGTTCACTCCCGACGTCGGCGCCGACGCCTTCGCCGAAGGGCTCGAACTGCCCGCCGACGAGTACCCGCACCTCGCCGAGATGCTCGAGCAGATGGTCCTCGGGCACGACTACGACTTCGGCGACGAGTTCGGCTACGGCCTCGACCTCGTGCTCGACCAGCTCGAGCTGCGGCTCGCGGCTCAGCAGGCCTGAGTTCGCTCAGCCCCAGCTCGGCAGCCAGAAGTGCAGCTGCCGCACGATGGGCGTGAGCGGTATCCCCGTCCAGATCGGCAGGAAGAACGCCGACACGGCGATCACGACGACGAGGTAGACCCCGACCGTCCAGAGCCCTCCCTGCCGGCGCCAGCGCGGGTCGGTCGGCCTGCCCGCGACGATGCCGATGACGTAGACGAGCGCGAGCACGAGGAAGGGCTCGAACGCGATCGAGTAGAACTGGAACACCGTGCGGTTCAGGTACATGAGCCACGGCAGGTAGCCGGCGGCGAGACCGACGAGGATCGCGGCCGCCTGCCACTCGCGGTACCGCGCGAAGCGGTAGACGAGGTAGAACGCGGCGAGCGCCGCCGCCCACCAGATGAGCGGGTTGCCGACCTCGATGATCGACGAGACCTGCCCGTTCGCGTCGTCGTAGTACATGTTGGTCGGTCGGATCATGAAGAGCCACGTCAACGGATTCGACTGCCAGGGGTGCTCGCTGTGCACGCCGACGTGGTACTGGTAGGCCGAGGAATGGTAGTGCCAGAGGCTCTGCAGCGCCTTCGGCACCCAGGCGAGCGCGCCGGTCCACGCGTTGCCCTCCTCGTCGGCCCAGTGCCGGTAGTAGCCGCCGTCGGTCGTGAGCCAGCCGGTCCACGACGCGAAGTAGACGACCATTGCGACCGGCACGAGCAGCACGAACGTGACGGGCGCCTGCTTGAGCAGCGCCGCGCTCGCCCAGAACGGTACGCCAGCACGGCGGCGGGCGAGGGCGTCGACGACCACCAGGTAGACGCCGAAGGCCGCGAGGAACCAGAGTCCCGACCACTTCACCGCCGTCGCGGCCCCGAACGCGGCGCCCGCGGCGACGACCCATGGCCTCGCCCACAGCGCGGGGCCGAAATGCGGATCCCGACCGGCGCCCCACTCGGCCGCCAGCCGGCGGTCGAGCGCCCGCTCCGCATGCTCGCGATCGATCAGGACGAACCAGAACCCGAGCAGGCAGAAGAGCATGACCCAGTTGTCGAGCAGCGCGACGCGCGACATCACGATCGCGTTACCGTCGATCGCGAAGAGGAGGCCTGCGACCACCGCGAGCGAGGTCGAGGCGAAGAGCCGCCGCGCCACCATCGTCAGGAGGAAGACCGCGATCGTGCCGGCCAGCGCCGTCGTCGCGCGCCACCAGAACGCGTCGCCCGCGCCGAACGCGGCCATGCCGAGCCCGATGAGCCACTTGCCGAGCGGCGGATGCACGACGTACGCGGGGTCGTCGAGGTAGACGTTCGGGTCGCCGCGGGCGAAATCGGCGTCGGCGCCGTCGGGCCAGCTCGACTCGTAGCCGTTGTGCCAGAGGGTCCAGGCGTCCTTCACGTAGTAGGTCTCGTCGAAGACGATCTGGTGCGGGTGGCCGAGCCCCCAGAAGCGCAGCACTGCGGCGACGAGCGTGACGAGGAGGGGGCCGCCCCACGTCCAGAGTGCGCGACGACGCGGCGTCGCGGTCGCGGCGGCCCACCACTCGTCGAGCCGCGATCCACGCGGCTCGACGTCGGCCTCGTCGGCGTCGTCGAGTCGGGACCCCTGGGGTTCCACCGTCTCGTCGACACTCATGCGCCCAACCCTAGGACAGACTGGAACCCATGATCATCCTCGCGGCGACCCCCATCGGCAATCTCGGCGATGCGTCGACGCGACTGCGCGAGGCGCTCGGGACGGCGACCGTGATCGCCTCGGAGGACACCCGCGTGACCCAGCGCCTGCTTGGGGCGCTCGGCATCGACAACCGGCCGCGCCTCATCGCCCTGCACGAGCACAACGAGCGGCAGAAGGCGGCCGAACTCGTGGAGCTCGCCCGCGACGACGATCTCCTCGTGCTGAGCGACGCCGGTATGCCGACCGTCTCCGACCCCGGCTTCCCGCTCGTGGCCGCGGCCGCCGCCGCCGGTGTCGTCGTCACGGTGATCCCCGGGCCTTCGGCCGTGGTCACGGCACTCGCCGTCTCGGGGCTGCCCACCGATCGGTTCGCGTTCGAGGGCTTCCTGCCCCGCAAGGCCGGCGAGCGCGGCCGCCGGCTCGCGGAGCTCGCGGGGGACCGGCGCACGCTCGTCTTCTTCGAGGGCCCGTCGCGGCTCGCCGCGAGCCTCGAAGCGCTCGCGGAGGCCTTCGGAGCCGACCGGCCGGCGGCCGTGTGCCGAGAACTCACGAAGCTCCATGAGGAGGTGCGCCGCGGCCCGCTCGGCGAGCTCGCGGCCTGGGCGGCCGACGGCGTGCGCGGCGAGATCGTCATCGTCGTCGGGGGAGCGGGCGACGTCGTCGTCGACGCCGATGCCGCGCTCGAACGGGTGCTCGGCCTCGCGGCATCGGGCACCCGGCTGAAGGACGCCGCCTCGCTCGTCGCCGCTGAGACCGGCCTCGGCAAGCGCGAGCTCTACGAGGCCGCGCTCGCGAGCCGCGACGGGCGCTGAACCGCGCGCCGCAGCCGCCGCCGCAGATCGCTCACCCCGCGCGCAACCCCTGTCGGTCGGCCCCCGATTGGGGGACAATGGAACCGTTCGCACGATCCAGGAGGTGCGAGATGGCAACCAGAGACGAGTCGCGGGCCTTCACGGCCCGGGCGGTGCGATACGCCGAGTTCGGCGGCCCCGAGGTGCTGCACGTCGACGAGGTGCCGATGCCGGTGCCCGGCGACGGCGAGGTGCTCGTCGAGGTCTTCGCGGCGGGCCTCAACCCCGCCGAGAGCGCGACGAGGCGCGGCGAGCACGACGGCCAGGGCCCGATCGCCCTCCCGGCGATGCAGGGGCGCGATCTTGCCGGGGTGGTCATCGCGACCGGCCCCGACGTCGGGCGGTTCGGCCGCGGCGACGAGGTCATGGGCTTCGTCGAGCGCGGCGCGCAGGCCACGCACGTCGCGGTACCCGAGCGCCAGCTGCTGCCGAAGCCGGCCGGGCTCTCGTGGGAGGTCGCCGGTTCGCTCTACGTCGCCGGCACGACCGCATGGAACGCCGTCGAGGGCCTCGCCCTCGGCCCCGACGACACGGTCGTCGTCACCGCCGCCGCCGGTGGGGTGGGCTGCCTCGCCGTGCAGTTCGCACGGATGCGCGGCGCGACCGTCATCGGCACGACGACCCAGGAGCGCTTCGACTTCCTGCGGCAGTTCGGCGTGATCCCCACGCGATACGGACCGGGGCTCGCCGAGCGGGTGCGGGCGATCGTCGAGGAGACCGAGCATGCGCGACCCGTGAGCGCCTTCCTCGACTTCCTCGGCGGCGAGACCGACGCCGCCGCCGAGCTCGGGGTGGCGAGTTCCCGCACGCTGACCGTGCTCGACCACGAGGCGGTCGAAGCCGACGATGCGGTCGCGGCGGGCACGGGCGACGTCGTCGCGATGGGGCGGGTGGCCGCGCTCGTCGCGGCCCGCCGGGTGCGATTGCCGATCGCCGACGTGTTCGGGCTCGACGGCATCGTCGACGCGTACCGGGCGCTCGACCGGCGCGACGCGCCGGGCAAGATCGTGCTCGGCCTCAGGGTGGTCGACTATCCGGGCCAGAAGGTGCGCGAACCCGCGATCAAGGAGCAGGACGTCACCCTCGGTGTGCCGACCCCGCACGCCCACATGGAGGTGACCGAGGCGATCCCGCCCGCGATCGGCGACGGCAGCGTGCGGCGCCGTCACCGCGAGGAGCACGAGCGGGAGCAGGCGGCGGCGGCCGAGTAGTGCGGGGGTTTCGCGATGCCTCCTCCTTCGCCGGTCGCCGCTCAACAGCGGAGGCGAGTAACGCAGACGTGGAGGCATCCCGTGCGCCCATGGGGTTGAGCAGCCCTGTGGGTCGAGTCCGAGGCCTCCGCAGTAATGCTGCTTCGTGCGCCCATGGGATTGAGCGGCCCTGTGGGTCGAGTCCGAGGCCTCCGCAGTAATGCTGCGTCGTGCGCCCATGGGGTTGAGCGGCCCTGTGGGTCGAGTCCGAAGCCTCCGCAGTAATGCTGCTTCGTGCGCCCATAGGATTGAGCGCATGGCCGAAGCCTCCTCGTTCTACATCACCACGCCCATTTTCTACGTGAACGACGTGCCCCACATCGGGCACGCGTACACCGAGGTCGCCGCCGACGTGCTCGCGCGCTGGCACCGGCAGGCGGGCGACGACGCGTGGATGCTCACGGGCACCGACGAGCACGGCCAGAAGATCCTGCGCACCGCGACCGCGAACGGCGTCACCCCGCAGGAGTGGGCCGACAAGCTCGTCGCCGACGCCTGGATCCCGCTGCTCGAGACGGTCGACATCGCGAACGACGACTTCATCCGCACGACCGACGCGCGCCACGAGGCGAACGTGCAGAAGTTCCTGCAGAAGCTCTACGACGACGGTCACATCTACACGGGCGAGTACGAGGGCTACTACTGCGTCGGCTGCGAGGAGTACAAGCAGGAGTCCGACCTCGTCGCGGGCACCGGCGAGTACGAGGGGCAGCAGGTCTGCGCCATCCATTCGAAGCCCGTCGAGCTGCTGCACGAGAAGAACTACTTCTTCCGCACCTCGGCGTTCGCCGAGCGGCTGCTCGCGCTCTACGAGGAGCGCCCCGACTTCGTGCAGCCCGAGTCGGCCCGCAACGAGGTGCTCGGCTGGGTGCGCTCGGGCCTCGCCGACCTCTCGATCTCGCGGTCGACGTTCGACTGGGGCGTCAAGGTGCCGTGGGACGAGACCCACGTCGTCTACGTCTGGTTCGACGCCCTGCTCAACTACATCACCGCCGTGGGTTACGGGCAGGACGATGACGAGTTCTCGCGGCGCTGGCCCGCGCAGCACATCGTCGGCAAGGACATCCTGCGCTTCCACGCCGTCATCTGGCCGGCGATGCTGATGGCCGCCGGCCTCGAGGTGCCGAAGGGCGTCTTCGGCCACGGCTGGCTGCTCGTCGGCGGCGAGAAGATGTCGAAGTCGAAGCTCACGGGCATCGCGCCCGAGCAGATCACGTCGACCTTCGGCTCCGATGCGTTCCGCTACTACTTCATGCGCGCGATCGCGTTCGGCCAGGACGGCTCGTTCTCCTGGGAGGACCTCGCCGCCCGCTACCAGGCCGAACTCGCGAACGGCTTCGGCAACCTCGCCTCGCGCGTCGTCGCGATGATCAACCGGTACTGCGACGGCGTCGTGCCTCGGCAGGGCGCGCTCGAGGCGGCCGACATCGAGATCGGTGCGGTCGAACGACGGGCGACGGATGCCTCGTGGCAGGCCATCGACCGCATCGCGATCCATGAGGCGATCGGTGCGGCGTGGGAGCTCGTCGACGCGCTCAACGGCTACCTCACGGCCGAGGAGCCCTGGGCGCTTGCCAAGGACCCCGAGCGGCGCGACCGGCTCGAGACCGTGCTCGCGACGGCCTACCGCGGGCTCGGCACCCTCGCGGTGCTGCTCTCGCCGGTGCTGCCGAAGGCGACGGCGAAGCTGTGGACGGCGCTCGGCGCGCCCGGCACGGTGCAGGACGCGCGCGTCGACCTTGCGTACGAGGCGGAGCTCGGCGAACGCGTCGCCCCGCTCGAGGCGCTGTTCCCGCGGGTCGAGGTCGCGGAGTAGGTCGGTGCCGCCCTCGAAGACGTCCGGTCAGGGCTACCCGCCGCTGCCCGAGCCGCTGCCCGTCGCGGTCTATGACAACCACACGCACCTCGAACCGAGCGACGACGCACCGCCCGGGCGTCCCGAGACGCTGCTCGACGTGCACGAGCACCTCGAGCGGGCCGCAGCGGTCGGCGTCGCCGGAGCCGTGCAGGTCGGCACCGATGTGGCGACGAGCCGCTGGTCGGCCGCGGCCGCCGCACGCGAAGCGCGGCTCCTCGCCGCGGTGGCGCTGCACCCCAACGAGGCGCCCGAGCTCGAGGCATCCGGAACGCTCGACGACGCCCTCGCCGTGATCGACGAGCTGGCGGCGGAGCCGCGAGTGCGGGCCGTCGGCGAGACGGGACTCGACTTCTTCCGCACCGGCGACGAGGGGCGGCCGGCGCAGTTCCGCTCGTTCGAGGCGCACATCGACATCGCGAAGCGGCACGGCATCGCGCTGCAGATCCACGATCGAGACGCGCATGACGAGGTCGTCGCGACGCTGCGCCGGGTCGGCGCTCCCGAGCGCACTGTCTTCCACTGCTTCTCGGGCGGCGAGGAGCTCGCCGGCCTCGCGGCCGACGAGGGCTGGTACTGCTCGTTCGCGGGCAACGTGACGTTCAAGAACGCCGAGAACCTGCGCGACGCGCTGCGAGCGGTGCCCCGCGACCGCATCCTCGTCGAGACCGACGCGCCCTACCTCACCCCGGTGCCGCTGCGCGGCCGGCCGAACGCCCCCTATCTCGTGCCGCACACGGTGCGGTTCATGGCCGAGACCCTCGGGGCCCCGCTCGACGAGTTCTGCGCGCAGCTCGCGGCGAACACGGTCGCGGTGTACGGCTCGTGGGAGGATGAGCGGCATGCACCGCCACGAGGCTGAGCCCGCCGACGGCGCCGAGACCGCGACGCCGCGCCTGCTCGGCCCGGCCGAGATCCGCGACCTCGCCGAGCTCCTCGACGTCACGCCCACGAAGAAGCTCGGGCAGAACTTCGTCCACGACGCGAACACGGTGCGCCGCATCGTGCAGACCGCCGGCGTGCAGCGCGGCGAGACCGTGCTCGAGATCGGGCCCGGGCTCGGCTCGCTCACGCTGGGCCTCCTCGAGGCCGGCGCCGAGGTCGTCGCCGTCGAGATCGACGGGCGCCTCGCCGAGCAGTTGCCGCACACCGTCGCGATCATGCAGCCGGGCACCTCGCTCACCGTCGTGCACCAAGACGCGCTCAAGGTCGTCGAACTGCCGGCCGACCCGGTGCGACTCGTCGCGAACCTGCCCTACAACGTCTCGGTGCCGGTGCTGCTGCACCTGCTCGAGCACTTCCCGTCGCTCGTGTCGGGCATCGTCATGGTGCAGGCCGAGGTCGGTCACCGGCTCGCGGCCGAGCCCGGGTCGAAGGTCTACGGCGCGCCGAGCGTCAAGGCCGCCTGGTACGGGCGCTGGCGAACGGCCGGCCAGGTGTCGCGCATGGTGTTCTGGCCCGTGCCGAACGTCGATTCGGTGCTCGTGGGCTTCGAGCGCGCCGAGCAACCGGGCACCGAGGTCGAGCGCGTCGCGACGTTCGCACTCGTCGACGCCGCCTTCCAGCAGCGGCGCAAGATGCTGCGTCAGTCGCTCTCCGGCGTGCTCGGCGGCAGCTCGTCCGCCGCGGCCGAGGTGCTGACGGCGGCCGGCGTCGACCCGCAGGCGCGCGGCGAGCAGTTGAACGTCGACGACTTCCTGCGCGTCGCGCGCACCGCGGCATCCGCCTGACGTCTCGGCGACCGCGTCGGGTCTCGACGTGGCGGCGCCGTCCGCACGCGCGGCCGCGCGCCCCGGCGGGATGTCGGAGATTCCGGGCGCAAGCGGGCGCCGAGCGGCATATCGCACGGTTCTTCCGACACGCCTGCCGTCGGCCGGGTTGGGGTGAGCGCGACGCGGACGGGTGACGCAGACGGCCGTTATTCTCGTCGCATGGCGAAGACGACGGTGGGGGCGAACGCCGATGGCGTCGGCGACGACGCGGTGGGCGCGGCGACGGGGCGGCCGCGAGAGGAGTGGTTCGCGGTGCTCGACGAGGCGGGCGCCGAACAGTTGACGCACCAGCAGATCGCGACCCGGTTGGCCAACGTGCACGGGGTCGACGCCTGGTGGGCGCAGAACGTGACCGTGGCCTACGAGCAGGCCCGCGGCATCCGCCGTCCAGGGCAACGGCAGGACGGCACCTACGAGGCGAGCGTCACCCGCACCGTCGACCTCGAGAAGGCCGACGGTCTGCGTGCGCTCGCGACGCTCGTCGAACGCGAGCTGGGGGTGGCCCCGCTCGCGCTCAACCTCGGTGCGAAGCATCCCACCGCCCGTTTCCCGCTCGAGAGCGGCGAGTTCGTGCTCGCCTCGGCGAGCGAGCGCGCCGGCGGACGCAGCTCGATCGGCCTCACTTGGGGCCGCATGCCCGACGACGAGCGCCTCGCGGACGTGAAGTCGCGCATGCGGGCGTGGCTCGCCGAGGTCGGCTGAGCGCGGCGCGCGCGGTCGGCGCCCGGACGCCGTCGGGTAGCGTGGGGGCATGACGATCGCCTGGGCCGACGAGGCAGTGCACGTTCGGGCGCCCGGCAAGATCAATCTGTTCATGCGCGTCGGCGCGGTGCAGTCCGACGGCTACCACGATGTCGCGACCGCGTACCAGGCCGTCTCGCTCTACGAGGACGTGCGCGCCTGGCCCGACGACGAGTTCAGCGTCGCGTTCGGCGGCTCGATCGACGTCTCCGGCCTCCCGACCGACGGCTCGAACCTCGCGATCAAGGCGGCGAAGCTGCTGGCGCGCACCGTCGGCGTGCCGGGCGGCGTGCGGCTCGAGATCGAGAAGCACGTGCCGATCGCCGGCGGCATGGGCGGCGGCAGCGCCGACGCGGCGGCGACCCTCGTCGCGTGCGACGCCCTCTGGGGCACAGGCCTCACCAAGGAGGAACTGCACGCGCTCGCGGCCAAGCTCGGCGCCGACGTGCCGTTCGCCCTCTCCGGCGGCACGGCCATCGGCACCGGCCGCGGCGACCGGCTGAGCCCGGCGCTCGCGACCGGTTCGTTCCACTGGGTCCTCGCGGTCGCCGAGTTCGGCCTCTCGACGCCGGGGGTCTACCGCGAACTCGACCGCCGGCGCGAGGCGCACCCCGAGACCGACCCGGGCGACGTGACCCCCGCCGTCGACGCGGAGGTGCTGCACGCACTGCGAGCGGGCGACGCGCGCATGCTCGCCGACGCGCTGCACAACGACCTGCAGGCGGCGGCGCTCGGGCTGGCGCCCGGGCTCGGCGGCATCCTCGAGCTCGGCGAGGCGCACGGAGCACTGGCCGGGATCGTCTCCGGATCCGGCCCGACGGTGGCGTTCCTCGTCGAGGACGCCGATTCGGCGATCGAGCTGCAGGTCGCGCTGTCGGCCGCGCGGCTCAACGCCGTGCACGTGCACGGCGCCGTGCACGGCGCGCGCCTGGTCGCCGGGTAGGGAACCGGATCGGGACCGTGGTCCCGGTGCGCTCATCTCGAGACGGCGCCCGGGCGCCGGTTCGACCCGCCGCCCGCGTCGCCACTGCGCCGACCGCGGAGACGTCGTGCGTCGCCGCCCGAGCGACGGGCGGCTAGGCTCGTTCGGTCATGGCACACCTCCTCGGCGCCGAGCGCCTGCATCTCGAGTTCCCGACGCGTACCGTCTTCGACGAGGTGACCCTCGGCATCGACGAGGGCGACCGCATCGGCATCGTCGGCCGCAACGGCGACGGCAAGTCGACGCTCCTGAAGCTGCTCGCCGGGCGCCTCGAACCCGACGGCGGCCGCGTCACCCAGCGGCGCGGCCTGCGCATCGGCATGCTCGACCAGGCCGACATCGTCGACCCGGGCAAGACCGTGGCCGAGGCAGTCGTCGGCGGCATCGACGAGCACGTGTGGGCCGGCGACGCGAAGGTGCGCGACGTCATCTCGGGCCTGCTCGCGGATGTCCCGTGGCAGGCGCCCATCGCAAGCCTCTCGGGCGGGCAGCGGCGCAGGGTCGGGCTCGCGGCACTCCTCGTGGGCGACTGGGACGTGCTGTTCCTCGACGAGCCGACGAACCACCTCGACGTCGAGGGCATCGCCTGGCTCGCACGCCACCTGAAGCAGCGCTGGACGGCGACCGCCGGAGCGGTCGTCGTCGTGACCCACGACCGCTGGTTCCTCGACGAGGTCTGCACCGCGACCTGGGAGGTGCACGACGGCATCGTCGAGCCCTTCGAGGGCGGGTACGCCGCGTACATCCTGCAGCGGGTCGAGCGCGACCGGATGGCCGCGGCGAGCGAGGCGAAGCGCCAGAACCTCATGCGCAAGGAGCTCGCGTGGCTGCGCCGCGGCGCTCCTGCCCGCACCTCGAAGCCGAAGTTCCGGATCGAGGCGGCGAACCAGCTCATCGAGAACGAGCCGCCCGTGCGCGACACCGTCGAGCTCAGCCGGCTCGCGGTCTCGCGGCTCGGCAAGGACGTGGTCGACCTGCTCGACGCGACGGTCGAGTACCCCGGACTCGACGGGGCGCCGCGCACGGTGCTCCGCGATGTCGAGTGGCGGATCGCGCCGGGGGAACGCACCGGCATCCTCGGCGTCAACGGCGCCGGCAAGTCGACGCTGCTCGGCCTGGTCACCGGCGCGGTGACGCCGACCTCGGGCCGCGTCAAGCGCGGCAAGACGGTCAAGATCGCGACGCTCAGCCAGGAACTCGCCGAACTCGCCGAGTGGGGCGACGAACGCGTGTCGGCGGTCGTGGCCGAGCAACGGGCGAGCTACACGATCGGACAGGGCTCGAAGGCCGTCGAGCTCACGCCCGGGCAGCTGCTCGAGCGCCTCGGGTTCTCGAGCCAGCAGCTGTCGACCCCGGTGAAGAACCTCTCGGGCGGGCAGAAGCGGCGGCTCCAGCTGTTGCTGATCCTGCTGCAGGAACCCAACGTGCTCATCCTCGACGAGCCCACCAACGACCTCGACACCGACATGCTCGCTGCCATCGAGGACCTGCTCGACTCCTGGCCGGGCACGCTGCTCGTGGTCTCCCACGACCGCTACCTCATCGAGCGCGTCACCGACCGGCAGCTCGCGGTGATCGACGGCCACCTGCGCGACCTGCCGCGCGGAGTTGAGCAGTACCTGGAGCTGCGCAAGACGGCGGATGCCTCACGGCCGACGCCGTCCGCATCCGAGCGCCGAGGTTACGAGGCGCACGCTTCGCAACCGGCCCAGCCGGTCGCGACGGGATCCGGGAGCGCGCCCTCCCTGGCGGGCGCCGATCGCCGGGCCGCCGAGAAGGAGCTCGCCTCGATCGACCGTCGGCTCGAGAAGCTGCAGGGCGAGATCGCCCGGCATCACGAGCAACTCGCCCGTCACGACCAGTCCGACTACGTGGGGCTCGGCGCGCTCGGCGACGAGCTGCGCGAGCTCGAGGCATCCGTGGCCGATCTCGAGACGCGTTGGCTCGAAGTATCTGAGCTGCTCGAAGGGTGACGTCGCAGAAGCTGTGACGCAGTGTGACCATGTGGTCAACAGGGCGAAGATGCTTCGCCTAACGTGGAGATGCGCCCGCGTTCGCGGCATCGAAGCCCCCACCGACATCCTCCGTGGCGGAGCCATGCCGGCACCCAGCCGATCAGGCCCTCGTTCGCGTGCGCCCACCGAGAGAGGAACCCCATGTCACGCCGTACCCGCATCACCTCAGTCATCGCCGCGCTCGCCGCGGTGCCCCTCGTCGCCACGCTCGCGGCCTGCGCCTCGAACGGCGCCGCCGGCGCCGAGGCCGGCTCCGACGACGTCGTGAAGATCGGCGTGGTCGGCGCGGGCGACCCCCAGTGGGACGCGTTCGAGAAGGCCGCGGCCGACGAGGGCATCAG
This sequence comes from Agromyces sp. NPDC055658, assembly GCF_053618155.1. Classification (NCBI taxonomy): domain Bacteria; kingdom Bacillati; phylum Actinomycetota; class Actinomycetes; order Micrococcales; family Microbacteriaceae; genus Agromyces; species Agromyces sp. NPDC055658. The sequence goes on from NZ_JBSHHD010000022.1 coordinate 42,559, forward strand.
GATCGAGATCGTGAACTTCACCGACTACGCGCAGCCGAACCCCGCGACGACCGAGGGCGAGCTCGACCTCAACCAGTTCCAGCACATCGTCTACCTCGCCGACTACAACGTGTCGGCCGGTGAGGACCTGGCACCGATCGGCGCGACGGCGATCTACCCGCTCGGCCTCTACTCGACGAAATACGAGTCGGTCGACGACATCGAGAAGGGCGAGACCGTCGCCGTGCCGAACGACGAGTCGAACCAGGCCCGCGCGCTGCTCGTGCTGCAGTCGGCCGGCCTCGTCGAGCTGAAGAGCGGCGGCACGATCTTCAGCGATCTCGCCGACATCGACGAGGCGAAGTCGAAGGTGAAGGTCACCGCGCTCGACGCGGCCCTCACCCCGACCTCGCTGCCCGACGTGGCCGCCGCCGTCATCAACAACGACTTCGTCGAGGACGCCGGGCTGAAGTTCGAGGACGCGATCGCGAAGGACGACCCGACCGACCCGAACGCGCTGCCCTACGTCAACATCTTCGCGACCCGCGCCGAGGACATGGACAACGCGACGTACAAGAAGCTCGTCGAGATCTTCCAGACCGACCCCGACGTGCAGGCCGGCCTCATCGAGGCCTCGGGCGGCACGGGTGTGCCGGCGACCACTCCGGTCGCCGACCTCGAGGACTCGCTCGCGAAGGTCCAGGCCGACACCGAGGCGCACTCGGGCTGATCGTCTGCTCGTCTGCTCGTCTCCCGACGGGGACGACGATCGCCGCGGGCGGTGGGCGCCGAATCAGTGCCCACCGCCTGCGGCGTTCCATGCGGGCCACAAGCCCAGGAGGAGAACCACCATGGCGCTCGTCGCGCTGAAGAACGTCACCAAGGCGTATCCGCCCCAAGGTCGTGACGGGGCTGAGATCGTCGCCGTCGACGACGTCACCCTCGACATCGAGCCGGGCGACGTCTACGGCATCATCGGCTATTCGGGAGCGGGCAAGTCGACCCTGCTCCGGCTCGTGAACGCGCTCGAGCCCGCCACCGCCGGATCGATCGAGATCGACGGCCGCGAGATCGTGGGCCTTCCCGAACGCGAACTGCGCGGCATCCGCCTCGGCATCGGCATGATCTTCCAGCAGTTCAACCTGTTCGGCGCGAAGACCGTCGCCGGCAACATCGCCTACCCGCTCAAGGTGGCCGGGTGGTCGAAGGCCGAGATCGAGCCCCGGGTCGCCGAACTGCTCGAGTTCGTCGGGCTCGCCGAGAAGGCGAAGGCGTTCCCCGACCAGCTCTCGGGCGGCCAGAAGCAGCGCGTCGGCATCGCCCGGGCGCTCGCGACGTCGCCACGGCTGCTGCTCGCCGACGAGGCGACGAGCGCACTCGATCCCGACACGACGCAGGAGGTGCTCGAACTCCTCAAGCGCGTCAATCGCGAGTTCGGTGTCACGATCATCGTGATCACCCACGAGATGGACGTCATCCAGTCGATCGCGACGAAGGTCGCCGTCATGGACGGCGGCCGCGTGATCGAGAACGGCGAGGTCTTCGACGTGTTCTCGAGGCCGCGGAACGCGTCGTCGCAGCGGTTCGTCGCGACGGTCGTGAAGGGCGTGCCGTCGCCCGCCGAGCTCGCGGTGCTGCGCGAGCGCCACGAGGGCCGCATCGTCACGATCTCGTTCCGCGACAGCGACGCCTCGCAGGCACAGGTCTTCGTCGAGCTCGCGAACGCGGGGCTCGACTTCGAGCTCGTCTACGGCGGAATCAACGACATCCAGGGGCGAGCGTTCGGCCACCTGACGCTCGCGATCAGGGGGGCGGATGCCTCCATCGACAGCGTGCTCGCCTCGATCGCGTCGCGCGCGGAAGTGACGGAGGCCCGCTGATGGATCGCCTGTTCGAGCTCGGCCCCGATTTCTGGACCGCCGCCTTCGAGACGCTGTACATGGTCGCACTGACGCTGCTCATCGGCGGCGCGATCGGGCTCGTGCTCGGCATCGTGCTCTACGCGTCGCGTGGGGGCGGCCTCATGCCGAACCCGATCGTCTACAACGTGCTCAACGTCGTCATCAACTTCTTCCGCCCGATCCCGTTCATCATCTTCATCGCCGCCGTGCAGCCGCTCGCCCGCTACGTGATCGGCATCGGCATCGGCAACGACGCCATGATCTTCTCCCTCTCGATCGCGGCATCGTTCGCGATCTCGCGCATCGTCGAGCAGAACCTCGTCACCGTGTCGCCGGGCGTCATCGAGGCGGCACGGGCTATGGGCGCCGGGCCGGTCAGGATCCTGCGCACGGTCGTCATCCCCGAGGCGCTCGGACCGCTCATCCTCGGGTACACGTTCATCGTCGTCGCGATCGTCGACATGACCGCGATGGCGGGGTTCATCGGCGGCGGCGGGCTCGGCAACTTCGCGCTCGTCTACGGCTACCGCCAGTTCGAGCCGGCGATCACGTGGGCGGCCCTCCTGCTCATCGTGGTCTTCGTGCAGGCGCTGCAGTTCCTCGGCAACTGGCTCGCCCGCAAGGTGATGCGCCGGTAGCGGCTCGGACGGCGTCGAGTCGTTCGTTCGTTCGCGGCGGTCGCGGGCGGTCGCGGGCGGTCGTGGGCGCCGTTCGTCGGGGCTCTGCGGTGATCTGCGCTCTGCGGTCATCACCCGGTGTGGTCTCTGGTGCGCTCTGCGGACATCAGCCCGGTGTGATGATCGGCTCGTGGTGATCGGTTCAGTGTGATCTGTGGCGCGCCCTGCGGTGCTCAGCCCGGTGTGGTGATCGGCCCGGTGCGGTGATCGGCCCGGTGGCGTCGATGGGACTGGTCAGAACGGCGCGTTCGGTGGGTACTCGTCGCCGTTCGGCTCGACGTTCGGCCGGCGCGATGCGTCGGCAACCCGACCCGGCACGGTTGGCTCGCGGTGATCGCGGCAATCACGGTGATCGCGGTGATCGGCCGGCCGTGGTGTCGTCGGTATCGGTTCGGCCGGATGGGTCGCGTAGACCCGCCCCGAAGACGAGCGCCACTCGAGGATGCCGCCGCCACGGTGCACGACCGACCAGGCCGTCTCGTGTTTCAGGTGATGATGCCCGGCGCAGAGGTGCGCGAGGTTGTCGTGCGCGGTCGGATTGCCGTCGGCGTAGTCGCGGGTGTGATCGATCTCGCTGCGACCCGCCGGCCTGTTGCAGCCGGGGAACCGGCAGGTGCCGTCTCGCACCCGCAGCCAGCGGCGCAGGTCGGCCGGCGGTCGGTAGCTCGCACGGTCGACATCGAGCACCGCGCCCGTCACGGGGTGCGTGAGCAACCGGGTGAACGAGGGAGCGGTCGCGGTGAGGCGTCGTGCGGTGTCGGCGTCGATCGGCCCGTAGCCGTCGAGGTGCCCCGGCGTCTCGTCGAGCCCCATGAGCGTGAAAACCGGAACGGTGACATGGACCGTCGCACGCGCCGACGCGATCGCCTCCGCTCCGCGGTCGCCAGCGGGGAGAAGGCCGAAACGGAGGAGGTCGCCGGCGAAGTCGGCGCGAAGTTGCTCGTGGTTGCGGTCTTCATCACCGCGGCCGGCGCCGCCAACCCGACCGCTCACGCCCCTGACGTCGGCGCCGGCGGCGGTGTGTGCGGCGTCGTCGAGCCGCACGAAGATGCTCAACGCATCGGCCGCCGGCAGGAGCACGTGCAGCCAGGCCATGCCGTCGGTGGCGGGCTCGAATTCGACTCGCCGGGTCTCGCGGGCGGCCCGATGCCGTTCTGACGTCGTCTCGGCGAGGAGCTCTTCACGAAGTCGGCGGGCTTTGACCCGCAGTTTCGCCGCAGTGAGGTCGGCCCCGAGCGCGGCGAGGCGCTCGTCGAGCTCGGCACGCACGCGCGGCCGGTCGGCGAGATCGCAGCCGGCGCCGACGATGACCCGAGCGTGCTGCATCGTGAGTTCGCCGCGTCGCAGCGCCGACAGGGTGGCCGGCAGCTGGTTCGACAGCACCCACGCTTCGTCGATCTCGCGCTGCATCGTGCGCTCTGGGGTTCGCAGCGCGGCCGCGAGTTCGGCCACGACGCTGCGGCGCGCCATCTCGTCGCGACGCGCGGGCGACAGCGACGCCGACACGAATGCGCCGGCATGGCGCAGTGCGAAGGCGACGGTCATCGCGATCACGTCGATGTGCATGGCGCGATGCATCGCCTCGATGCGTTGCGCTCGCACGGCGGCGTCGACGAGGACGGCGAGGCCCTCTTGCGCACGAGCGAACGGGGACATCTCGGAGGGGGGTGGGAACGCTGCGGGTGACGGCGCGACGGGCACCGCGAGTCCTCCGGGAACGGAGGTGGTGTGCTCGTCGAAGGCCATGCCCCATCGTATCAAGATTCGAATGAATGTTCGAGTGTTTCGCCGAGTGAATGCGCGGCCGCGACGCGCTGCGAATGCGAACGTTCGGGCCCGGGACGCGGCCGGACGTCGGTGCGAGACGCCGGTCCGCCCAGGGCCCACCCGGCAGACGGCACCTCGAGCATGCGCCGAGGAGTCGGGCGCACGACCCATCCTCCACAGGCGCTGCTCCGCGGCATCCGTCACGAATCGGGCCGTCGCGGGCGGCACCACCCCGGCGCGCCCGCAGGATCGACGCATGACCGACCGAGACGCCGACACCGAACCGACGAGCCAGTGCAGCACCGACCCGCATCTGCCCGACGTACCCGTGATGACCGACGCTGCACTGCAGGACCGGGTCGAGGAGCTCATCCAGCGGGCGTTCCGCCGTCAATTGTGGACGCTCTTCTTCGATGACGAGGGCTACCAGTTGCTCATGATGCCGATGGCCGACTACCCCGGTGCCCCCGACGGGCCGACCCCCGAGGGCACCGCCGCGCAGCTGCTGGCGAACCGCGTGGCGTACGTCTGCGACTTCATCGGGGCGACGCGGGTCGCCTTCGCCTGGGAGCGCCGCGGTCCCGAGCGGAGCACTCCTGTCGACCGCGAATGGGCGTGCGGACTGGCAGCGGCCTGCCGGAACGAGCACGTCGAGGTGTGGTCGCAGTTCATCGTGCACGACGGCGGCGTCCGCTGGTTCGCGCGCGACGACGACGCCTGACCGGGTGCCTCCGGGCGAGGGCGCCGGCGGACTGCGCTCAGCCCGCGTCGAACCCGAGGCTGAGCTTGCGCAGGAGGCCCGCGAGCCGCTTCTGCTCGGCCGCGGGCAGTCGCGCCAGCAGCTCGGCCTCGGCGTCGACCAGCCGGGTGATCGCGGCGTCGACACGGGTGAGCCCCGCGGGGCTCATCTCGACGAGGATGCCGCGGCCGTCGTTGGGGTCGGTCTGGCGGGTGACCAGCCCGCGCTCGACGAGCCGGTCGATGCGGTTCGTCATCGTGCCGCTCGACACGAGCGTCTGCTGCAGCAACTGCTTGGGGGAGAGCCGGTACGGCGCCCCGGCACGGCGCAGCGCCGAGAGCACGTCGAACTCGCTGGCCTCGAGCTCGGACCGGGCGAACGCCTGGCGGCGGGCGCGATCGAGGTGCTTCGAGAGCCGCGCGACCCGCGAGAGCACCTGCAGCGGGGCGAAGTCGAGATCGGGGCGCTCCCGCTCCCAGTCGTCGACGATCCGGTCGACCTCGTCAGCATCTCTCACCTCGCCATTATCCCGCCGGTCGGGGCGTCAGCCGGTGCGGATGCCTCGGCGGGCGTTCTGCCGGCCGCGGCCGGCGCCGTTCGGGCCCCGGCCGCCATGGCAGACTTGATGTCGCGCGAGCCGAGCCGCCCGCGCGTTCCGCCATGGTGTAACGGCAGCACGACAGCCTTTGGAGCTGTGAGGACCAGGTTCGAATCCTGGTGGCGGAGCCCGCCCGGCCGCGATCGGGTTACCCGTGACACCGCGGCCGACGCCGAGACATCCGCCAGCAACCGACAGGAAGCCCGAATGACCGACCAGAACCTCGCGATCATCGTCCTCGCCGCCGGCCAGGGCACCCGCATGAAGTCGTCCCTGCCGAAGATGCTGCACCCGATCGCGGGCACGCCGCTCGTCGGCCACGTGCTCGCCACGGCGAAGGCGCTCGACGCGGCGCACGTGCTCGCCGTCGTGCGGCACGAGCGCGACCGCGTCGCCGCCGCCGTCGAGGCCGAGTTCCCGGGCATCGTCATCGTCGACCAGGACGAGGTCGACGGTACCGGCCGCGCCGTGGAGCTCGCCGTCGCCGCCCTGCCCGACGACTTCGACGGCGACGTGCTCGTCCTGAACGGCGACGTGCCGCTGCTCGACGCCGACACCCTCGCCGGGTTCCTCGAGCAGCACCGCGGCACGGCCTCCGCCGCGTCCGTGCTCTCGGCCGTCTACGACGACCCCACGGGCTACGGTCGCATCGTGCGCGGCGACTCGGGTGCCTTCGACCGCATCGTGGAGCAGAAGGACGCCAGCGAGGCCGAGCGGGCGATCGCCGAGATCAACGCCGGCATCTACGCCTTCGGCGCCTCGGCGCTGCGCGACCAGCTCGCGAACCTCACGACCGACAACGCGCAGGGCGAGAAGTACCTGACCGACGTCATCGGGCTGCTCCGCGCGGCGGGCTCGGAAGTCGAGGCCGTGCCCGTGTCCGAGCCGTGGCTCGTCGCGGGCGTCAACGACCGCGCACAGCTGTCGGAGACCGCGGCACGGCTCAACGCGCTCATCGTTCGCGGCTGGCAGCTCGCCGGCGTCACGATCGACGACCCCGCGACGACGTGGATCGACCTGGCCGTGAAGATCGAACCCGACGTGACGATCCGCCCCGGCACCCAGCTCAAGGGGGCGACCCTCATCGAGACCGGCGCGATCGTGGGTCCCGACTCGACCCTCGTCGACTGCGAGGTCGGTGCCGGCGCCCACGTGAAGCGCACCGACGCCACGCTCGCCGTGATCGGCGCCGGCGCGACCGTCGGCCCGTGGTCGTACCTGCGCCCCGGCACGGTGCTCGGCGCCGACGGCAAGATCGGGGCGTTCGTCGAGTCGAAGAACACGACGATCGGCGAGGGCAGCAAGGTGCCGCACCTCTCGTACGTCGGCGACGCGACCATCGGCCGCGGCGTGAACCTCGGCGCCGGCACGATCACCGCGAACTACGACGACGTCAACAAGCACCGCACCGAGATCGCCGACGAGGTGCACACGAGTTCGCACACCGTGCTCGTCGCGCCCGTTAGGCTTGGTCCCGGAGCGAAGACCGGCGCAGGCGCGATCGTCCGCAAGGACGTTCCCGCGGGGGCACTGGCCCTCAGCGTCGCCCCTCAGCGCAACATCGAGGGGTGGGTCGAAGAACATCGGCCCGGTACGGAGGCGGCTCGTGTCGCCGCCGAGGCGCGGTCCGTCGAACGAGGCGAGTGAGCAGAAGGCGAACCATGGGGCGCAAGAAGAAGGTCGTTGACCTCGACCGAGAGAACAACATCGCACCGGGGCTGCAGGCGAAGACCAAGAAGCGTCTCGTCGTCGTGTCGGGTCGCAGCGATCCCGCGCTCGCCGCACAGGTCGCCGCGACGCTCGGCACCGAACTCGCCCCGACCGAGCACCGCACGTTCGCGAGCGGTGAGATCTACACCCGCTTCGAGGTGTCGGTCCGCGGGTGCGACGTCTTCGTGGTGCAGTCGTTCGGCCCGCCCGTCAACGAGTGGCTCATGGAGCTGCTCATCATGCTCGACGCGCTGAAGCGCGCCTCGGCGAAGCGCATCACCGTCGTCGCCCCGTACTTCCCGTACTCCCGGCAGGACAAGAAGGGTCGCGGCCGCGAGCCGATCTCGGCGCGCCTCGTCGCCGACCTGCTGAAGACGGCGGGGGCCGACCGCATCATGAGCGTCGACCTGCACGCCGCGCAGATCCAGGGCTTCTTCGACGGCCCCGTCGACCACCTCTTCGCGAAGCCGGTGCTGCTGCGCCACTTCCAAGAGAGCCTGTCGGCCGACGACCGCACCAAGCTCACGGTGGTCTCGCCCGACATGGGTCGCGTCCGCGTCGCCGACACGTGGGCCGACGAGCTCGGCGCTCCGCTCGCGATCATCCACAAGCGCCGCGACCCGAAGGTCGCCAACCAGGTCACCGTCCACGAGATCGTCGGCAACGTCGAGGGCCGCGTGTGCCTGCTCGTCGACGACATGATCGACACCGGCGGCACGATCGTGAAGGCCGCGCAGGCCCTGAAGGAGAACGGCGCCGAGAAGGTCATCGTCGCGGCGACGCACCCGATCTTCAGCGACCCCGCGACCGAGCGCCTGCAGGACCCGGCGATCGACCAGGTCGTCGTGACCGACACGATTCCGCTCCCGCCCGAGCGACGCTGGGCCGGCCTCACGATCCTGCCGATCGCACCGCTGCTCGGCCGCGCGATCCGCGAGGTGTTCGAAGACGGCTCGGTCACGAGCATGTTCAACGGCGAGGCCTGATCGTGCGCTCGGCCCTTCCCGGCCGGCCGTGGGTCGCGAGCTATGCCGACGGCGTGCCCGATGAGGTCGAGACGCCCGAGGGCTCGCTCTACGACCTGATCCGCGCGTCGGTCGAGCAGTACCCCGACCACGTCGCGCTCGAGTTCTTCGAGCGCACGATGACGTACCGCGAACTCGGCGATGAGGTCGAGCGCGTCGCCGAGGGGCTCCGCCTGCTCGGCGTGCAGAAGGGCGACCCGGTCGCCCTCGTGCTGCCGAACTGCCCGCAGCACATCGTCGCGTTCTACGCGGTACTGCGGCTCGGCGCGATCGTCGTCGAGCACAACCCGCTCTACACGCCGCGCGAGCTGCGCCATCAGTTCGAGGACCACGGCGCCCGCGTCGCGATCGCCTGGAGCAACGTCGTCGAGACGATCCAGGCCTTCCCCGACGACGTCGCGGTGCCGCACCTGATCTCGGTCGACGTGACCCGGGCGATGCCGTTCGCGATGCGGGCGATGCTTCGCCTGCCGATCGCGAAGGCCCGCGAGTCTCGTGCGGCGCTCACGACGAAGGTGCGCGGCGCGATCCGCTGGGAGGACCTCGCCTCCTCGGCGCCGATCGACCCGCACATCATCGCGCCGGGCGTCGACGACGTCGCCCTCATCCAGTACACGAGCGGCACGACCGGCAGCCCGAAGGGCGCGACCCTCACGCACGCCAACCTCGAGGTCAATGCGGCGCAGGCGCGCGCCTGGGTGCCCGACGTGCCGCGCGGCAGTGCGGTCGTCTACGCGGTGCTGCCGATGTTCCACGCCTACGGACTGACGCTGTGCCTCACGTTCGCGATGAGCATGGGCGCGCGCCTCGTGCTGTTCCCCAAGTTCGACCCCGAGCTCGTGCTCAAGGTCGTCAAGAAGCGGCCCGCCACGTTCCTGCCCGCGGTGCCGCCCATCTACGACCGGCTCACCAAGGCGGCCGCGGCCGCCGGGGTGTCGCTCGACGGCATCCAGATCGCGATCTCCGGCGCCATGCCGCTCTCGGCCGAGGTCGTCGAGCCCTGGGAGGCGGCGACCGGCGGCTTCCTGGTGGAGGGCTACGGACTCTCCGAGTGCTCGCCGGTGCTCATGGCGAACCCGGTCGCGCAGAACCGCAGGGCCGGAACGGTCGGCCTGCCGCTGCCGTCGACCGAGTGCCGCGTCGTCGACCCCGACGACCCCATGACCGATGTCGCGCCCGGCGCGGAGGGCGAGCTCGTCGTGCGCGGCCCGCAGGTGTTCTCGGGCTACTGGCTGAAGCCCGACGAGACCGAGGCCGTGTTCGTCGACGACCCCGCCGGCGGTGCGCCCTGGTTCCGCACGGGCGACATCGTCGCGATCGACGACGAGGGCTTCGTGCGCATCGTCGACCGCATCAAGGAGCTGATCATCACTGGCGGCTTCAACGTGTCGCCGAGCGAGGTCGAGGAGGCCCTGCGCGCGCACGACGACGTCGAGGACGCCGCCGTCGTCGGCCTGCCCGACGAGCATTCGGGCGAGCAGGTCGTCGCGGTCGTCGTCCTGCGCGACGGCGCCGTGTTCGACGAGCGCGCGCTCCGCGACTTCGCGCGCGACGGGCTGACGCCCTACAAGGTGCCCAAGCGCATCGTGCAGGCCGACGACCTGCCGCGCTCGCTCATCGGCAAGGTGCTGCGCCGCGAGGTGCGCAACGGCCTCATCAACGGCTGAGCAGGGCGCCGTGTCGTTCCTCTCCGCCGAGACCGCGAGGGCGCTCGCCGAGCTCGCGACCCTCGATGCGCTCACCACGGGCGACGGCGACGACGAGGGGGATGCCTCGCCGCTCGAGCGGCTCCGAGGCATCCGCACGCTCGTGTCCGCCCTCGAAGCCGAGCCGGCCGTGCTGGCTGCCGTGCGTGAGGCCGTCGCCGCCGGCACGGGGTGGGAGGAGATCGCCGACGCCGCGGGGCTGAGTCCCTCGGCCGCCAAGTACCGCTGGGCCGGCGACGACGCTGCGATCGCCGAACGCCAGGAGGCGAGCCGGCGCCGTAAGCGCGAGCGACCGTCGAGCGTGCCGACCGACCTGCCCGGGCTCTCGGTCGCCGAGGCGGCGGCGAAGCTCGGGGTCACGGCGCAGGCGATCTACCAGCGGGTGAACCGCGGACAGCTCGAGGCGCGCACCGTCGAGTTGTCCGACGGCCGCAAGTACAAGCGGGTCTTCCCCGACGACCTCGCGGAGTGAGGCGGAGGGCGACGACGGCGCTCAGCCGACCGGCTCGAGGAACTCGAGCCGGTTGCCGTGGCAGTCCTCGCTGTAGAAGCGGCGCATCCCCGGGAAGTCGTCGTCGAACCGCACGGGGTAGCCGGCGCCCTGCAGTCGGACCGCCCACTCGTCGAGGCGGGTCACGAGCAGGCCCGGGTGCGCCTTGGTCGCGGGCCTGAATTCGGGTTCGACGCCGAGGTGCAGCTCGATGCCGTGCCCTCGGAACCAGCACCCGCCGCGCGCGGCGAGGGCGGCCGGTTTCTCGAGCTCGGCGAAGCCGAGCACGCCGGTGTAGAAGTCGCGGAGCGCCCTCTCGCTGTCGGGCGGACAGGCGAGTTGGACGTGATGCAGCATGCCGACCTCCGAAGTATCTTGATATCAAGATACTTCGACGACGCTCCGCACGCCAGCCCGTTTCGCGACGCTCGATCGGGGCTCTCGGGCACGCGTTCGCGGGGGTGCTAGGTTGCGGCTGAGGCCCACGGCGGGCCGCCGCGAACGACCGGGACGGATCGCTCGATCGAGCTCCCGGGCGCCGAGGTGAGGGAGTGCGATGTCCACGTCGATCACCAGGTTGCTGCGCCACCCGGCCGCGAACACCCAGTCGCTCGAATCCGTGGCACTCCTGATCGCCGGCGCGGTGTTCGTCGTCGTCGCACCCGTCTCGTGGCTGCTCTACCGCGACAGTGAGCTGCCGATCTCCGGGCCGGGGTCGCTCGGTCAGGCGATCGCGATCACCGCGGCCGTCGTGGCGGCGGCCGTCTTCGTCTTCGGGCGAGCCGTCGTCGCGACCCGCGCCTCCCGCTCGACGGGCTCCGCGACGAGCGGCGACGACCCGACCGAGCTGCGCGGGCGCCTGCGCTGGTTCGACGTCGCGGCCCTGGCCATCGCGCACGCCGTCGTCGTGCTGCTCGGCTGGACCGGCCTGGCCTCCGTGCTCAGCCTGAGCTTCGTCGACGCCGTCGTGTTCGCAGTGCCGGCTGCGGCGCTCACGGGCGTCGCCGTCGCGCTCACCGCCTATGCGGTGTTCCTCTCGTCGGTGCACATGAACCCGTTGCTGCTGTCGCTCGTGCTCGCCGTCTTCCTCGTGCTCGGGGCGCTCGCGAGCATGCTGAGCGCCTCAGACCCGTACTGGTGGAAGATGAACCTGAGCTCGCTCGGCATGACCGACGACATCTCGGCGCTCGCGTTCAACCTGACGCTCATCATCGCGGGCGTGCTCGTCACCACGATCGCGCACTACGCCGTCGCGTCGATCACGGCCGTGACGCCGAAGGAGGTGAAGGGGCGTCGCAAGGTCACCGCACTGCTCGCCCTGCTCGGCATCCTGCTCGCGTGCGTCGGCGTCTTCCCGGTCGACGAGTACCTCCAGGCGCACAATCTCGCCGCGACCGGCATGGCGATCGTGTTCACCGTGCTCGTGCTCGCGCTGCATCGGTGGCTGCCGTCGGCGCCTCGCCCGTTCGTGATCCTCGGCTACGTGGACGTCGCCGTGATCGTGGTCATGGCGGTGTTCTTCATCAACGGCTACTACAACCTCACCGCCGTCGAGCTCGTGGTCGCGGTGCTCGTGTTCAGCTGGGTGATCGTGTTCCTCCGCAACCCGGGCGATCCCTCGCCGGATCCCGATCCCGCGACGAACGCGCTCTGACGACCGGGGCGCCCGATCACGTCCCGCGCTCGTCGGGCTGCACCGGCGTCGGTGCCGACGGCAGCAGCCCGAGATTCGCGAGCGGCGTCGCGACGCCGCCGGGCGCGACGGCGGAGCACTGCCAACCGGGCCCGCCCGCGCCGAACAGCTCGAACGACACCTGCGAGCCCTCGGCCTCGATGTCGAACCGCTCGACGTAGACGGCGCAGGCGCGGGCCGCGGCCGACTGCGCCTGGCCGACGAGCGAGAGCACGAGGGGCAGCACGAGGGCGCCGAGCGCGATGAGCACGGTGATGCGCAGCGCCCGGCGCCGGCGCCCGCCGTAGACCGGCCCGTCGTCGTGCGGCCGGTCGTCGAGCTCGGGGTGGTCGTCGGTCATGGCAGGCTCCTGCCGAGGATCGAACCGATGCCGGCGGCTGCGGCCACGACCGTCACGGCCGCGATCGCGACGATGAGCGACGCGGGCGGCGCGAACCGCCCGGCATCGAGCTGCCGCCGCCGGACCGTGCCGACCGCGGCGACGGCGGCCGCTGCGCCGACGAGCACGACACCCGCGACCACGAGCCAGTCCTCGCCTTCGACGAAGCCGGTTCGGAGGGCGAGCAGGGCGTTCACGGCGACGATGAGCGCCGTGCGGCTCCACGACAGCGAGGTCCGCTCCGGTTGCAGCCCGGGATCGCGGGCGGCCTGGTCGCTCATGGCAGGGCCAGGAAGACGGTGAGGACGACCGCCGCGATGAGGCAGACGCCCGCGAGCACGGGAAGCGCCCAGCTGTAGCCGAGGCGGCCGCCGTGGCGCATCGCGATCTCGTTGCTGCGCCATCGGAAGTACGAGAGCAGCGCGAGGGCCGCCGCCGCGAGGCCGAGCAGGACGGCGAGCAGCGTGATGACGGGGCCGGGGCCGACGTTCGCCGCGAACTCGTGCAGCAGCACGCCGCCGGCGATGAGGGCGAGCGCGGTGCGGATCCAGGCGAGGAACGTGCGCTCGTTCGCGAGCGTGAAGCGGTAGTCGGGGTCGTGGCCCTCGCTGCGCCACTTCGGTTCGGCCATGCGTCGAGCCTAACCGCGACTGCGCCGGGCCGAGGAGCGGCGGACGCATGAGACGCGAGATGCCCGCTTCCGTGCGGGAGCGGGCATCTCGGGTCCGAGGCATCCGTGGATGCCTCGTGTCGTCAGTGCGACGAGGGCGTGGTCTCGATCTCGGTGCGGTCGCCCGACCACAGCGTGTGGAAGACGCCGGGCTTGTCGACGCGCTGGTAGGTGTGCGCGCCGAAGAAGTCGCGCTGGCCCTGCACGAGCGCGGCGGGCAGGCGCTCGGCGCGCAGGCCGTCGTAGTACGCGAGCGACGAGCTGAACGCGGGCGCCGGGATGCCCGACTGCGCGGCCGCGACGACGACGCGCCGCCAGGCCTCCTGCGCGCCCGTGACGGCGTCGCGGAAGTACGGGGCGACGACGAGCGCGACGAGCTCGGGGTTCTCGGCGTAGGCGTCGGCGATGCGGTTGAGGAAGCGGGCGCGGATGATGCAGCCGGCGCGCCAGATGCGGGCGATGTCGCCATTCTTGACGTCCCAGCCGAACTGCGCGGCACCGGCGATGATCTCGTCGAAGCCCTGCGAGTAGGCGATGATCTTCGAGGCGTAGAGCGCCTGGCGCACGTCCTCGATGAACGCGTCGGGGTCGGCGACCGTGAACGCGCCCGACGGGCCGGGCAGGTCGGTCGCCGCCGCGCGCTGGCCGCGCTGCGACGAGAGACTGCGCGCGAACACGGCTTCGGCGATGCCGGAGACGGGCACGCCGAGGTCGAGCGCGTTCTGCACCGTCCATGCGCCGGTGCCCTTCGCGCCGGCCGAGTCGAGGATGACGTCGACGAGCGGCTCGCCCGTCTCGGCGTCGACCTGACGCAGCACCTCGGCCGTGATCTCGATGAGGTAGCTCTCGAGCTCGCCGGTGTTCCACTCGGCGAAGATGTCGGCGATCTCCGCGGGCGTCTTGCCGGTGGCCTGGCGGATGAGGTCGTAGGCCTCGGCGATGAGCTGCATGTCGGCGTACTCGATGCCGTTGTGCACCATCTTCACGAAGTGGCCGGCCCCGTCGGTGCCGACGTGCGTGACGCAGGGTGCGCCGTCTTCAGGGGCGCGGGCGGCGATCGACGCGAGGATCGGTCCGAGCGTCTCGTACGACTGGGCCGTGCCGCCGGGCATGATCGAGGGTCCGTTGAGCGCGCCCTCCTCGCCGCCCGAGATGCCGGTGCCGACGAAGTGGATGCCGGTGGGGGAGATCTCCGCCTCGCGGCGGATCGTGTCGTGGAAGTTCGCGTTGCCGCCGTCGACGATGATGTCGCCCGGCTCGAAGCGCGCGGCCAGCTCGGAGATGACCGCGTCGGTGCCCTTGCCCGCCTGGACCATGATGATCGCGGTGCGCGGCTTGACGAGCGACGCGACGAAGTCGTCGTACGACTCGCTCGCGACGAACTCGGCCTCGGGGTGCTCGGCGACGAGCGTGCGGGTGCGCTCGGGCGAGCGGTTGAACACGGCGACCGTGTTGCCCTCGCGGCTCGCGAGGTTGCGGGCGAGGTTCGACCCCATGACCGCGAGTCCGACGACGCCGATGTTTGCTGAAGGGGTGACAGGCACGGAGTTTCTCCTCGAGAAGGTGTGGGGTCGGCTTCCAGCGTACTGTGAGCCGGCCTCACGGTTGCACGGTGTTGCGGTGAGGTGGATGCCTCGTGGCCGTCGTCCGGGCTGGTAGACTTGCCGATTGGACTTCGGCGAGGGACGCCGCGTCGCCGTGCGAACGGCGGGCGAGGCATCCGTGATCGACGCGGTAGGGGCAGGCTCCACGGCTTTTCCTCACGCTCTGCGCAGCACGCTGCGCGCGTTCGAGTCGAAAACAACAGACACACGATCTGGGCCGTCAGGGCGAAGCGCCCGGCCCCGCAAGGAGAACATCATGGACGACGACAACAAGGTCATCGCCGAGGCTCGCGAGAGCTTCGGCAAGGGTGCGGCCCGCAAGATCCGTGCCGCCGGCAAGATCCCCGCGGTCATCTACGGCCACGGCACCGACCCGCAGCACGTCACCGTGCCCGCGCACCAGGTGGGCCTGCTCATCCGCAAGGCGAACGCCGTGCTCGACCTGCAGGTCGGCGGCAAGAGCCAGCTCGTGCTCGTCAAGGACGTGCAGAAGGACCCGGTGCACCAGATCATCGAGCACCTCGACCTCATCGTCGTGAAGAAGGGCGAGAAGGTCCAGGTCGAGGTGCCCGTGCACCTCGAGGGCGAGTCGGCCGCGGGCACCGTCGCGGACCTCGACCACCACACCCTCTCGCTCGAGGTCGAGGCGACCCACATCCCCGAGAACGTCGTCGTCTCGGTCGAGGGCCTCGAGGAGGGTACGCAGATCCACGCGAAGGACGTCGAGCTGCCCAAGGGCGCGACGCTCCTGACCGACGCCGAGGCGCTCGTCGTCAACGTGCACACGCCGCAGAAGGTCGACCTCGGTGAAGAGGCCGCTCCCGCCGCCGAGGCGGAGGCCGAGGCCGAGGCGCCCGCCGAAGAGGCTGCCGCCGAGTAATCGCGCCGCGCGTACGCCGCGCTCACGAGGGCCCGCCCGCGACCGGAAGGTCGCCGGCGGGCCTTCGTCGTCCCGGCGCCCTCCGCCTCCCGGAAGACGAGAAGGGCGGGTGGTGCGCGGTCAGGCTTCGAACAGCACGCGCGACGCCTCGGGCGCGATCTCCGAGGCGATGCCGCGCAGCGCATGCTCGAGCAGCTCGACGATCTCGTCGTCGCCGAGCTCGTCGGCGAGCGCCGCGTCGACGAGCGCCTGTTCGGTGAACGCGAGCCAGCCGCGCAGTCCGATGCGGAGCTTCGACGACGGCTCGACGCCGAGCTCGCGGAAGAGCACGACGACGCGCTCGGTCTGCAGCACGCGCGCCTGCTCGACGACCTCGCGGATCTGCGGGTCGCCGCTCGCGGGGCCGCGCACGAGCGAGAAGAACGTGCCGCCGTGCGCGCGCACGAACCCGACGGTGCGGCGCAGGGTGTCGGTGAGCCGGGGGAGGGGGGCGAGCGACTGGTCGGGTTCGGTGGCGAGCAGCATGCTGTCGCGCGCCGTCTTCACGAGCTCGCGCTGGAAGCCGTGGCGGGAGCCGAAGTAGTGGAACAGGAGCGCCCGCGAGACGCCCGCATCGGCGGCGAGGCGCTCGATGTTGAGCTCGCCGAGCGGGTGCTCGGCGAGGGCGGCGACGCCGAGTGCGATGAGTTGGGCGCGACGTTCGTCGGGCGAGAGCCGTGCCCGCCGCGATGCGGGGATCTCGTCGACTCGGGCGGCCATGCTCCGAGCCTAACGGCGCCGGTGCGCACCGGGCGGGACGTCGGTGACCCGATCGTTATTGACTTCGAGTGAACAACTGTTGACGACAAGTCAATAGCCTCCGTACAGTCGGCGTGGCGGCGAAACCGCCGCCCGCTTCAGTGCATCAAGGAGGATCCATGAAGTTCCGCTCACTCACTGGCTCGCGCCTCGGCCGGGTCGCGATCGCCGCGGTGCCGGTCGGCGTCGCAGCCAGTCTCGTCATGGCCGGTGTCGCGAACGGCGCCGTGCCGGTCTCGTTCGCCGTCTCGGGCAGCCAGTTCAAGATCGCGGCGTCCTCGCTCGACGGCAGCGCGTTCTCGCAGTACGCCGGTGTGGCCGCCGAGAAGAACGGCACACCGCACCCCGTCGCGATCTCGAACATCGGCGAGGCCTCGCTCTCCGACCTCTGCCAGTCGGTCGTCACCGACACGCCGCTCGGCAAGCTCGGCATGCTGATCTCGGCGGGCGGCGGCGGCAAGCCCGCCACCGCGAGCGACCTGCAGATCGGGCTCACCGACCTGCAGGGAGACGCCACGTTCGGCAACATCCGCATCGGCGTGGATGCCTCGACGGTCAAGACCCCGGCGAAGGGCGAGGCCGGCGGCTTCGCCCAGGACGCCGACACGATCAAGATCGCCGGGCTCAAGCAGACCGCCTGGAGCACGCAGGCGGGGGTGTTCACGCTCAACGGGCTGCACCTGCAGCTGACCAACGGCAAGGAATGCTTCTGAGCCGCGCCGGCCGCGACGCCGGATGACCCGCGGGGCGGGTGCGACCCGACGACACCCGCCCCGCGACCCTCACAGCCAGCACCACGACGCGCCAGCACACGACGAAGGAGTCACCGATGCCCGCGACCCACGACCAGCAGACCGACCTCGAGGAGACCGCCGGCACCGACGTGCTCGCCGCCCTCGGAGCGACGACGCGCGACGACGACGACCGATCGGATCGCGACGATGCAGCCCGCCCGGGCGGATTCGGCGCGTGGTACCGATCCCGCCCGCTCATCGGCGGCATCATCACGGTGCTCGCGGGAGCCGCGCTGTTCCTGTCGAGCCAGCTCGACCTCGGCAACCTCACGATCCACGTCGGCATCGAGGGCATGCAGGCGACGATCCTGCCGATCGTCGTCGTCCTCGCCGGCGTGCTCGCCGTCGCGATGCCCGCCCACCGCATCTTCTACGGCGTGATCGTGCTCGCCGCCTCGGTGTACTCGCTCGTCGCGGTGAACCTCGGCGGCTTCTTCGTGGGGTTCCTCCTCGGCTGCGTCGGCGGCATCATGGTCGTCTCATGGGCTCCGCGGCGTGAACGCGTCGACGGCGTGGACGACCCGGCCGCGACGGACGCGGCCCCCGACGCGGACGCCGGCGGCTCCGCCGATTCGCCCGCCGACGCCTCGGAGGACGCCGAATGAGCCGCGCGCGCCGCCTGCGCGCGGGCGCGATCGCCGCGCTCGCGCTGCTGCTCGTCACGGGTACCGCGCAGGGCGCCTCGGCGACGCCCGGCCTGCGCGCCTCGGCGACCGACGGCTGCCCGGAGCCGACGCCGCTCGAGCAGTTCTTCGGACTCGGCGAGTGCGACGACCCGACGCCCGAGCCGACGCCCACGCCCGAGCCGACGCCCGCCCCCGAGCCGACCCCGACGCCCGAGCCGACGCCCACGCCCGTGCCCACCGATCCGCCGGCAACGCCCGGCCCGGTCGTGCCCGGCGGCGAGCCCGGGGCATCCCCGACTCCGAAGACCCCGGTGCTCGCACCCCTCGACGAGGATGCGCCCGTGTTCACCGGCGACCCGGCGACCCTCTCGGCCGACGGCCTCGCGATCGAGGGGCTCTCGGGGCTCGCGATCGTCTCGGTGAAGCTCGCCGACGGGTCGACCGAGCGGGCGATCCGGATCAGCGCCGACCGCATCGTGATCGACGGGTTCCAGCTCGACGTGCCGGCCGGCGACGGCGGCCTCCGCAACACCGCGACGACCCTCACGATCGAGGGGAACGTCGTCGTCTACACCCCGTCGATCCGCGGCATCCTCGCCGACGGAACCGAGCGGCTCATCGACACGCTCACCGCGCCGACGCCCGAGCGGCTCGCCGGCCTCACCCGCCTGACGCTGCCGCTGCGCGGCATGCTCGCCGACCGCATCACGTACGACGACTCGCATCAGGCGACGTTCTGAGCGGGTACGCTCGTTGCGGGCCGGAGCGGCCCTGATTCGACCCGGGCGGAGCACGGATGGCGTGGTTCAGGCGGGCGCGCGCACGAGAGGACGACGGCATGGCCGAGAACACCTGGCTCGTCGTCGGACTCGGCAACCCCGGCGCGCAGTACGCCGGCAACCGCCACAACGTCGGCCAGATGGTCGCCGACGAGCTCGCGACGCGCCTCGGCGCGGCGTTCAAGAGCCACAAGACCCCCTCACGCGTCGCCGAGGGATTCGTGCGCCCCGGAGGCCCGAAGCTCGTCGTGGCCAAGCCCAACTCGTACATGAACACCTCTGGCGGGCCGGTGTCGGCGCTCGTGAAGTTCTACGGGGTGCCGCCCGAGCGCATCATCGTCGTGCACGACGAGCTCGACCTGCCGTTCGACACGGTGAAGCTCAAGCAGGGCGGCGGGCACGGCGGCCACAACGGACTGCGCGACATCGCGAAGTCGCAGGGGCCCGAGTTCGTCAGGGTGCGGGTCGGGATCGGCCGCCCGCCCGGCCGGCAGGACCCGGCGGACTTCGTGCTCAAGGACTTCTCCGGCACCGAGCGGCAGGCGTTGCCGAACCTGATCTCGGACGCCGCGGACGCCGTCGAGGCGGTCGCGAGCGACGGGCTGCTCGCCGCGCAGCAGCGGTTCCACTCGCCGAGCTGACGGCGACGGGCGCGGGCGCCGGTTCGCTCAGATCAGCCCGCGGAGGAACTCCTCGGGGCTCGTGCCCGCGGCTCGGGCGCGCTCGACGAGTCGCGAGTGCTCGTCGACCGTGAGGTCGAGCGTCATCGTGAGCCAGTCGGCGGTCGGGTCGTCGAAGTCGAAGAGCGTCGCGTCGGCCGGCGACCGGTCGTCGTGCGGCGCGGTCTCGACGGCGGCGGACGCATCGGCCCGGGCCGGAACCACCGATCCGTCGTCGGCCCCGGCCGTCGGCAGCCCCTCGACCACGGCGGTCGCGACCGCGGCATCGCTCTCGCACGCGCCCGACCAACCGGGTCCTGCGGGCACCGGGAGGCCGCTGCGGAAGGCCTCGGCGGCGGCGCGGGCCCGCTCGTCGGCGGCCTCGTTCATCGGATGGCCGACATGGCCCTTCACCCACTCGAAGCGATAGCGGCGCCCGGCGATGGCGGCGTCGATCTCCTTCAGGATCTCGACGTTCATGACCGGCTTGCCGTCGGCCTTGCGCCAGCCCTTGCGCTTCCACCCCGGCATCCACTTCGTCACCGAGTTGATGACGTACTGGCTGTCGCACTGCACGAGCAGCTCGTCGTCGAGGTGGGCGGTCGCGCGGAAGAGCTCGAGCACCGCGGTGAGCTCGCCGACGTTGTTCGTGCTGTGCTTCCACCCGCCGGCCGCCCAGCAGTCGTCGGCGACGTACCAGGCCCACCCGGCGGGGCCGGGATTGCCGAGGGCCGATCCGTCTGCGGCGGCGATGATCATGCGGTGGGTCCTTCCGTCGGGGCGGGGCAATCGTATCGGCCCGGGCCGAGGTGTCGGGGGCGCGGCATAGACTTCTCCGGTGAGCCTCAAGGGTCTGAACACGGTGCTTTCGCGCGCCTCCACGATCGATCGCGCGCTGGCCGAGGCTCAGCGCAACGCCGACTTCTCGGCGCCTTCGGGCCTCGATGCGCCGATGCTCGCCGCGCTCCTCGAGCGCCGCGCCGCCGCCGGGCTCGCCCCGGCGATGCTCGTCGTCACGGCCACGAGCCGCGAGGGCGAGGCCCTGCGGGCGTCGCTCGAGCCGTACCTTCCCGACGCCGAGCTCCTCGAGTTCCCCGCGTGGGAGACCCTGCCGCACGAGCGCCTGTCGCCGAGCGCCGAGACGGTCGGCCGGCGCCTGCACGCCCTCCGCCGCATGCACGAGTGGGCCGGCGAGGCCGGCCCGAGGCATCCGCTCGTGGTCGTCGCATCGGTGCGCGCGGCGCTGCAGCCGCTCGCCGACAACCTCGCGGCGATCGAGCCGATCGAGCTCACCCGGGGCGGCCGCGGCCACGACCTGTCCCAGATCGCGCTGCGGCTCGTCGACCTCGCGTACGCCCGTGTCGACATGGTGTCGCGGCGCGGCGAGTTCGCGGTGCGCGGCGGCATCCTCGACGTCTTCCCGCCGACGGCCGACCACCCCGTGCGCGTCGAGTTCTTCGGCGACGAGGTCGAAGAGCTCCGGGCGTTCTCGGTCGCCGACCAGCGATCGCTGCCCGACCCGGTCGAACGCGTGAGCCTCTCGCCGAGCCGCGAGCTGCTGCTCACGCCGGCGGTTCGGCAGCGGGCCCGCGAGATGGTGCACGAGTTCCCGAGCCTCTCGGCCATGCTCGAGAAGATCGCCGAGGGCATCCCGGTCGAGGGCATGGAATCGCTGGCGCCCGCCCTGACCGAGCGGCTCGTGCCGCTCGTCGACTACCTGCCCCGTGAGGCGGCGGTCGCGGTGATCGCGCCCGAGCGCGTCACCGGTCGCGCCACGAGCCTCGCAGAGACCAACCGCGAGTTCCTCGCCGCAGCATGGAACGCCGCGACCGTCGGCGCGGGTGCGCCGATCGACCTCGACGCCGGCGACTTCCTGACGGTCGCGCGACTGCGCGAGGCGACGCTGTTCAGCGCCCCGGGCGAGGCCGACCCGGGCCGAGTCTGGTGGACCCTCTCGGCGTTCGACGCGGGCGAGGCATCCGAAGACCTCGAGCTGGATGCCTCGTACGTGCGCATCGCGGCGAACGCGATGCCGAGCTTCCAGGGCAACGTCTCGGGCGCCGTCGACCACGTCGCCGAACGCCTGCGCGACGGCTGGTCGCTCGTCGTCGCCGCGGCCGGTCATGGCCTCGTCGAGCGAGCCCGCGACGTGCTCGCCGACGCCGGGCTCGCGGGCCGCATCGTCGAGTCGGTGCCTGAGCAGCTCGAACCCGGCGTCGCGTACCTCGTCCAGGCCGAGGCGTCGCGCGGATTCGAGGTGCCCGAGGCGAAGCTCGGCGTCATCGCCGAGGCCGAGTTCTACGGTCGCTCCGCCGGGTACGACGCCCGCGCGGGCAAGAAGCTCGCGACGAGGCGCCGCAACGTCGTCGACCCGTTGCAGCTGAAGCCGGGCGACTACGTCGTGCACTCGACGCACGGCATCGGCAGGTTCGTCGAGCTCGTGCAGCGCGAGGTCGCGACCGGCACGAGGCCGAAGGGCCCGAGCCGCACCGCGGGCATCGCCGGGCAGCCGACGACCGTGCGCGAGTACCTCGTGCTCGAGTACGCGTCGTCGAAGCGCGGGCAGCCGGGCGACCGGCTGTTCGTGCCGATGGACCAGCTCGACCTGCTGTCGCGCTACGTCGGCGGCGAGGCGCCGTCGCTCTCGAAGATGGGCGGCAGCGACTGGTCGCAGGCGAAGAGCCGCGCCCGCAAGGCGGTGCGCGACATCGCGGTCGAGCTGGTGAAGCTGTACTCGGCGCGCATGGCCGCGAAGGGGCACGCGTTCGGGCCCGACACCCCGTGGCAGCACGAGCTCGAAGAGGCGTTCCCGTACGCCGAGACGCACGACCAGCTGCAGACGATCGACGAGGTGAAGGCCGACATGGAGCGGCCGATCCCGATGGACCGGCTGCTGGCCGGCGACGTCGGCTTCGGCAAGACCGAGGTCGCCGTGCGCGCGGCGTTCAAGGCCATCCAAGACGGCAAGCAGGTCGCGATGCTCGTGCCGACGACGCTGCTCGTGAAGCAGCACCTCGAGACGTTCAACGAACGCTACGCGGGCTTCCCCGTGCACGTGCGCGCGCTCAGCCGGTTCCAGACCGACAAGGAGGCGCGCGAGACGGTCGCCGGGCTCGCCGACGGCACCGTCGACCTGGTGATCGGCACGCACCGCATCCTCACCGAGAAGGTGTCCTTCAAAGACCTCGGCCTCCTGATCATCGACGAGGAGCAGCGGTTCGGCGTCGAGCACAAGGACACGCTGAAGAAGCTCAAGACGAACGTCGACATCCTCGCGATGAGCGCGACCCCGATCCCGCGCTCGCTCGAGATGGCGGTCACCGGCATCCGCGAGATGTCCACCCTCGCGACCCCGCCCGAAGACCGCCACCCGATCCTCACGTTCGTCGGGCCGTACTCCGAGCAGCAGGTCGCCGCCGCCATCCGCCGCGAGATGCTGCGCGAGGGCCAGGTGTTCTTCGTGCACAACCGGGTCTCGTCGATCAACCGGGTCGCGGCGCAGCTCGCCGAGCTCGTGCCCGAGGCGCGCATCGCGGTCGCGCACGGACAGCTCAACGAGCACTCGCTCGACCAGATCGTGAGCGACTTCTGGGAGCGCAAGTTCGACGTGCTCGTCTCGACGACGATCATCGAGACCGGCCTCGACATCGCGAACGCGAACACGATCATCATCGACCGGGCCGACAAGTACGGCCTCTCGCAGCTGCACCAGTTGCGCGGTCGCGTCGGCCGCGGCCGCGAGCGGGCGTACGCGTACTTCCTCTACGACCCGGCCAAGCCCCTCTCCGAGACCGCGCACGACCGGCTCTCGACGATCGCGGCGAACAACGAGCTCGGCAGCGGCATGCAGGTCGCCCTGAAAGACCTCGAGATCCGCGGTGCGGGCAACCTGCTCGGCGCCGAGCAGGCCGGGCACATCGCGGGTGTCGGCTTCGACCTCTACCTGCGCATGATCGGCGAAGCGGTCTCGGCCTTCCGGGGCGACGTGGCCGAGGGCCAGACCGAGCTCCGGCTCGAGCTGCCGGTCGACGCGCACATCCCCGACGAGTACGTCGACAGCGAGCGGCTGCGCCTCGAGGCGTACCAGAAGCTGTCGGCGGCGAGCGG
This sequence comes from Agromyces sp. NPDC055658, assembly GCF_053618155.1. Lineage (NCBI taxonomy): Bacteria > Bacillati > Actinomycetota > Actinomycetes > Micrococcales > Microbacteriaceae > Agromyces > Agromyces sp. NPDC055658. The sequence goes on from NZ_JBSHHD010000022.1 coordinate 66,140, forward strand.
CCCGGCCTCGAAGGACGGGCAGATCGACCAGGTGGTCGAAGAGCTCGTCGACCGCTACGGCACGCCGCCCGAGTCGGTCGAGCATCTCGTCGCCGTCTCGCGGCTGCGGCGCCAGGCGCAGCTCGCGGGGCTCGGCGAGGTCATCGCGACGGGCTCGAAGCTGCGCATCGGGCCGGCGCAGATCCCCGACTCGCGTCGGGTGCGGCTCGAGCGCATGTACCCGGGGGCGAAGCACTTCGCGCAGAACGACGTGATCCTCGTGCCGTGGCCGACCCCCGGCGGCGAACCGCCGGGCGACGCCGACCTCATCGAGTGGGTGTCGCGGCTCATCGCGAACATCTTCGAGCCGGCGCCCGTCGCGGCCTGAGCGCTGCGCGCAGCACGGCGGCCGGCCCGGTCAGTGCGCGAACGCCCCTCCGACTCCCGACTTCGCGCCGTGACGCCGATACCAGGCCGACCGCAGCGAGACGGCGATCGCCGAGCCGACGATCGCGACGCCCGAACCGAGCAGCACGGCGAGGGTGCCCTCGTCGGCGACCGCGGGCATGCCGGCGAACGCGAGTTCGTTCATGAGCAGCGACACGGTGAAGCCCACGCCGCCCAGGGCGCCGACGACGAGCAGGTCGACGACGGTCAGCGGCGTCGCGCCGGGCCGGCGTCGCGCGACGAGTCCGCCGAGTCCGCCGATCAGCGTGATGCCGATGACCTTGCCGACGGGCAGTGCCACGAGGATGCCCCAGAACGCGGGATCCAGCTCGCTCGGCCGCACCTGCGGGATCGCCACCATCGCCGCGGACAGGGCGAACAGCGGCAGGATCACGCCGTTGGACCACGGCTCGAGCGCGTGCGCGGCGCGACCGCCGGGGCGACGGCTCATCACGAGGCCGAGCGCGACGCCCGCGATCGTCGCGTGCACGCCCGACTGGTAGACGAAGTACCAGGCGACGACGCCGAGCACGATGAGCAGCAGCACGATCGGCCACTGCGGGCGGCGGGCGAGGATGTACGACGAGCGCGGCTTCATGAGCCGGCTCACGGCGCCGAACAGCGCGATCGCGATGCCCGCGAAGCCGAGCGCCGCGAGGTCGGCGTCGCTCGTGAAGAAGAACGCGATGATGAGGATCGCGATGAGGTCGTCGAGCACCGCGAGGGCGAGCAGGAACACGCGCACGCGCGTCGGGATCCACGTGCCGAACACCGCGAGCACGCCGAGCGCGAAGGCGATGTCGGTCGCCGTCGGGATCGGCCAGCCGTCGACCGTGTCGGTGCCGGCCGTGAACCCGACGTAGATGAGCGCCGGAACGATCACGCCGCCGACCGCCGCGATCGCCGGCAGCAGCGCCTTCGACAGCGAGTTCAGCTCGCCGATCACGAGCTCGCGCTTGAGCTCGACGGCGACGATGAAGAAGAAGATCGCGAGCAGCCCGTCGCTGATCCAATGCCCGAGCGACAGGTCGAGCCCGAGCCACGGCAGATCGAGGTGCTCGGTCTTGAGCTCGATCAGCGAGGGGCCGACGGGCGTGTTGGCGATGATGAGGCCGAGTGCGGCGGCGATGAGCAGCAGGGCGGCGGCCCAGCGTTCGGAGCGGAGGACGTTCATGCGGATCCTTCGGGGTACGACGTACGTGTGCTGCCGACCAGACTTCCCGGCTCTCCGCGTCGATCCTATCGGCGGGCCGCCCGCGACCGCGGCGCCGCACCGCGGTCGCCCGGCGGCGACGAGGGCGCGGCGGCCGCCGCCTAGGCTGACGGGATGCCCTTCTCGCTCTGGATCACGCTGCTCGTCGCGTGCCTCGTGATCAGCTTCACCCCCGGCGCGGGCGCCATCAACACGATGGGCAACTCGCTCAACCACGGCTTCCGCCGGTCGATCTGGGGCATCCTCGGCCAGCAGGCGGCCCTCGTCATCCACATCGCGATCGTGGCGCTCGGCGTCGGCGTGCTCGTCGCCTCGTCGGAGTTCGCGTTCAACGTGATCCGGTACGCCGGCGCCGCGTACCTCGTCTACCTCGGCATCCGGCAGATGCTCGCGAAGCCGACGCTCCCGGCCGATGACGACGACGAGACGGATGCCTCGGGCCGCGCGCTCGCCGCGACATCCGAGAGCCGCTGGTCGATGTTCCGCCGAGGGCTCTGGGTGAACCTCCTGAACCCGAAGGCCATCGTGTTCTTCCTGGCGTTCCTGCCGCAGTTCATCCGCCCGGGGGAGCCGCTCTGGGTGCAGTACCTCATCGTGACCGTGACGGTGATCACCGTCGACATCGCCGTCATGTGGGGGTTCTTCGCCGCCGCCGCGCACGGGTTCCGCCGGTTCACCCGCACCGCGCGCGGCCAGCGCACGCTCAACCTCGTGTTCGGCGGCCTCTTCATCGCGGTCGCGCTGCTGCTCGCGTTCGTGCACTGACCCGGGCGGGCGGGCACGGGCGGGCGGGGCACGCCCGCGAACGGGGCCGACCGGGCCCGCCCGGCATAGGCTGCCGGTATGAGCCAAGCCCACGCCGGTCTCGACGAACTCATCGCCACCGTCGCGCTGCTGCGCGCCCCGGGCGGTTGCCCGTGGGACGCCGACCAGACCCATGAGTCGCTCGTGCAGTACCTCGTCGAGGAATGCTGGGAGCTCATCGACGCCATCGAGGCGGGCGACCGCGCCGAGATGATCGAGGAGCTCGGCGACGTGCTCTACCAGGTGCTCTTCCACGCCGACATCGCAGCGCACACCGACGGCGAGCGGTTCGACATCGACGACGTCGCACGCCATATGACGGCCAAGATGGTGTCGCGGCACCCCCACGTGTTCGGCGACCGCGAGGCCGAGACGGCCGACGACGTCGTCGCGTTCTGGGAAGACCTGAAGGCCGACGAGAAGCCGCACCGCACGAGCGTGCTCGACGGCGTGCCGCGCGGCATGCCCGCGCTGGCGCTCGCGCAGAAGATGCTCGGGAAGGCCGAGAAGGCGGGCGTCACCGCCGCGGCGGTCGCGGATGCCTCGATCCCGGCGCCCGTCGCACCGGCGACCGAGCGCGAGCTCGGGCGGCTGCTCTTCGGTCTCGTCGCGTCGGCGCGTGCGCAGGGCCTCGACGCCGAGCGGGCGCTGCGCGGGGCCGTGCGCGCGTTCGAGGACGAGGTGCGACGCGCTGAGCGGGCGGACGCGGCAGAGGACCGGTCGGAGGCGCCGGGAGGCGCCGCCGTGGGCGGCTGAGCGGCACGGCGAATCGCACGGGCGAGATCGTCGATCGCGCCGACTGCCGTGCAGCACCTGGCCGGACGATCAGCCGAAGCCGAGCCCGTCGCGCCACGAGGGACGAGCCGGCCACCAGCCGAGCGACTTCGCGGTCGAGGCATCCGCCACCCGCGCGGGCCCGCGCGCGCTCGTCGCCGGCCGGCCGGAGAAGCCGGCGCGGGCCGCGAGCACGCCCGCCCAGTCGTCGAGCGGCGCGGGTTCGTCGTCGACCACGTCGACGATGCCGGCGGGCCAGTCGAGCGCCGCGACGACCGCCGACACCGCGTCGTCGACGTGGAGCCAGTTCGTGGTCTCGGCGATCGCGTCGACGCGCCCCTCGCCCGCCTTCGCGGTGAAGGCGCCGTCGGCGGCGTACCAGGTCCGCGGCCCGTACAGGAGCCCGAGCCGCAGCACGATGCCGTGCGGATGCGAGGCGACGGCGCGTTCGAGTGCTGCGACGGGCGCGTCGTCCGGGGCCCAGGAGATGCCCTCGGCGATCACCCGTCCGACGCCGGCCGCGCGGGCGGAATCGACGAGCGCGGGCGCGCCCTCCATCCGCAGGCGCGCGTTGGCCGCGTAGTCGAGCGCGGCGAGATCGGTCGCGAGGAAGACGATGGCGGTCGGGCGGGCCGCAGCGACGGCACGGTCGACCGACTCGCGGTCGAGCACGTCCAGCAGGAGCCCCGTCGCCCCGGCGGCCTCGATCACGGGGAGGCGCTCGGGGCTTCGACTCGTGCCGAACACCGTGCGCCCCTCCGCGACGAGCGCGCGCACCACGGGCGCGCCGAGCACGCCGGTCGCGCCGACGACGAGCACCCGCTCGGCGCGGGTCACGCGATGCGGCTTCCCGCGGCGAGGCGCTTCGCGGGCACCTCCGTGCGCCTCCACGCCCAGGCGAGGGCGCCCGCGCCGAGCAGCAGGTGGATCGTGAGCCCGACGAACCACGAGGGCACCGAGCCGTCGTAGATCTCCCGAGGGGTCGGGGAGTCGTAGGGCGCGTAGCCCTTGGACGAGTACTCGCTGCACTCGTCGATGACGACCTCGGTCTCGGGCGCCTGCTGAGCCTGCCGCACGCCGACCGCGATCCAGCCGAACAGGTCGGTCGGGTTGCCGTCCTCGTCGAACGAGCCGGGCGCGGCGTCGGCGACGACGACGTACGGGTTGGCCGCGAGGAACCCCCAGACGAGGTCGAACCTGGGGGTCTGCTGCTCCCAGGTGTTCGGCGGCAGGCAGGGCACCTCCCCGCCCCCGGGGGCGAGCCCGTTCTCGTCGAGCTGCTGGTAGTCGACGCCGATGATCGTCTGCTTCACGGTCGTCTGCACCGCCGCCCCGCCGAGGCCGAACGCGATGAGCGTGCCGACCGACAGGGCCGCGACGACGAGGTAGGTGACGACGACGGAGAACAGCGGGCGCGTGACGAGGCCCGAGAGGCCGACGCCGATCGCGGCGATGATGCCGAGCTCGACCGCGAGCACGAGCACCGTGGTGATCACGGTGGCCGGCGAGACCTCGCCGAGCACGATGCCGAACGCGAGGAACGGCAGCGATGCGGCGAGGAACGCGAGCGCCGTCAGCCAGGCCGCCACCCACTTGCCGATCACGAGCTGCGCCGTCGTGACGAGCGTGACCTGCGTCGTCGCGAGCGTGCCCGCCTCGCGCTCGCCGTTGATCGCGTTGCCGCTGAGCGCGGGGGAGACGAGCGTGCCGAGCAGCAGCACGAAGAAGACGATCGTCGAGAAGACGCCGCCGCCGCCGGAGTCCCACGCGTTCGTCGCGATCACGACGAGGGCGGTGACGGCCGTCACGAGCACGACGAAGACGCCGAGCAGCACGTACCAGGCGATGCCGCGCACACGCTGCCTCAGGTCGAGCGTGACGATCAGCCACATGCCCCGCAGGAACCCGTTCATGCGTCGCCGTCCGATCGGTTGAGGTCGTGGAAGACGTGTTCGAGGTCGCCGACCGCAGGGGCGAACGACGAGATCGGCACCCCCGAGCCGACGAGGTGGGCCAGCATCTGCGCGGCGTCGGCCTCGCTCGCGAACGGCACGACGGCGCCGAACCGGTCGACCACGGAGACCTCGCCGTAGCCGGCGGCGCCGAGCACCGCGGCGAGGCGGTCGGGGTCGAGCGAGCGGACGCGCCAGTCGCGCGCCGTGCGGCCGGCCCGCGCGACCTCGTCGGGTGCGGCGGTCTCGCCGGCTGCGAGGTAGACCGCCGTGTCGGCCATCTCCTCGAGCTCGGCGAGCACGTGGCTCGAGACGATCACGGTCTTCCCCTCGTGCGCGAGGCGTCGAACGAGCTCGCGCAGCTCGGTGCGGGCGGCGGGGTCGAGTCCCGAGGCCGGCTCGTCGAGCAGCAGCACCTCGGGGTCGTGCACGAGGGCGCGCGCGAGGCTCAAGCGCTGCTTCTGGCCGCGGGAGAGCACCCGGGTCGGCTGGTCGGCGAGCGGCGTCAGCCCGACGAGCCCGATGAGCTCGTCGGCGCGGCGGGATGCCTCGTCGAACTCCATCCCGTACATCCGGCCGCTCGTCGTGAGTGCGGTCCTCACGTCGAGCGACGGCCACGAGCCCAGCGCGTCGGGCATCCAGCCCATGCGCCGTCGCACCTGGTGCGGCTCGGTGACGGGATCGTAGCCCGCGACCCGGATGCTGCCCGAGTCGGGGACCAGCAGGGTCGCGAGCATGAGCAGCAGCGTCGTCTTGCCCGCGCCGTTCGGCCCGATCAACCCGGCGACCGAGCCCTGCGCGACCTCGAAGCTCGCGTGCCGCACGGCGTGCACGTCGCCGAACGACCGGGCGACGCCCTCGACCGTGATGCCCGACATGCGGATCCCCCCTCCGGCGCCGCGGTGGTCGGCCGAGCGTCGTCCGGTCGAGTGTAGGGCGGGGTGCGTCCCGTGCGCGAGGGCGGCGCCGGAGGCGTTGCGAAGCCGTTGCGAACGAGAGCGGGCACGACCCGGTCGCCCGCGACTGGAAGAATGGGGCGCATGGCCCAGAACGTGACGCCCCCGCGCGGCATGCGCGACTTCCTCCCCGCCGAGAAGGCCCGACGCGAGCACGCCCTCGGCGTGATCCGCGGCGTCTACGCGGCGCACGGCTTCGACGAGATCGAGACGCCGGTCATGGAGGACTCGTCACGCCTGCACGCCGGACTCGGCGGCGACAACGAGAAGCTCGCCTTCGCCGTCATGAAGCGCGGGCTCACCCCCGACGACCTCGCCTCGGCCGCGGCATCCGGCGACGCCCTCGCACTGGCCGACCTCGGCCTGCGCTACGACCTGACCGTGCCGCTCGCGCGGTTCTACGCGACCCACCGCGCGGCGCTGCCGCCCGTGTTCCGCTCGATCCAGATCGCGCCCGTCTGGCGTGCCGAGCGCCCGCAGAAGGGGCGCTACCGCCAGTTCGTGCAGTGCGACATCGACGTCATCGGCGACGCGACCCCGCTCGCCGAGCTCGAGCTGCTGACCGCGACCGTCGCGACGCTCGACGCGCTCGGGCTCGCCGGCTGCACGATCCGCATCAACGACCGGCGCATCCTGCAGGGCATCCTCGCGTCGTGGGGCGTGCCCGACGACCTGCGCGAGCGTGCGCTCATCACGATCGACAAGCTCGACAAGATCGGGGTCGGGGGAGTGGCGAACGAGCTCGCCGAGCTCGGTGCGGTCACGGCCGACGCCGACGTCGCGACGGCCCTCGAGGGGCTCACGAGCGCCGACTGGCACCTGGCCGACGGCGTCGTGCCCCCGCCCGCATGGCTCGACGGCGCCGCGTACGCCGACCTGCTCGCCCTCCGCGACGCGATGCCCGAAGCGGCGATCGAGTTCGACCCGACCCTCGTGCGCGGCATGGGCTACTACACCGGCACGATCTTCGAGATCGCGCACCCCGAGCTCGGCTACTCGCTCGGCGGCGGAGGCCGCTACGACCACATGATCGGGCGGTTCCTCGGCCAGGAGGTGCCGGCGTGCGGCTTCTCCATCGGCTTCGAGCGCATCGTCGACCTGCTCGAGGTGCGCGACGACGCGCGCCCCCGTGCGGTCGTGCTCGTGCACGACGGGGACGTCCCCGCCGAGCGCCTCCTCGCGATCAAGGCCGAACTCGTGGCCTCCGGGTCGCGGGTGCGCCTCGAGCGTCGCGTGAAGAACCTGCGAGCCCTGCTCGACCGCGTCACCGCCGACGGGTTCGACGCGTTCGCGACCGTGAACGCCGAGGCGAACGGCGCGGCGTCGCTCGAGTTCCGCGAGCTCACGGCGTAGGGCGGCCGCGGGGAGTCACGCGGCGAGCACGAGACATCCTCGACCTCTAGACTTGGGCGCGGATCACGACGGCGTCGTCCACCAGTCACCCCCATCACAGAGGAGTCCACTGTGGCATTCATCGAAGCTGTAGGTGCGCGCGAGATTCTCGATTCGCGCGGCAACCCGACCGTCGAGGTCGAGGTGCTGCTCGACGACGGCACCCTCGCCCGCGCCGCGGTGCCCTCGGGCGCCTCGACCGGTGCCTTCGAGGCGTACGAGCTGCGCGACGGCGACGCCGACCGCTACCTCGGCAAGGGCGTGCAGAAGGCCGTCGACGCCGTGCTCGACGAGCTCGGCCCGGCCATCGAAGACCTCGACGCGAGCGACCAGCGCCTCGTCGACGCCGCCCTGATCGAGGCCGACGGCACCGACAACAAGAGCCGCCTCGGCGCGAACGCCATCCTCGGCGTCTCGCTCGCCGTGTCGAAGGCCGCCGCCGACTCGGCCGACCTGCCGCTGTTCCGCTACCTCGGCGGCCCGAACGCGCACGTGCTGCCCGTGCCGATGATGAACATCATCAACGGCGGTGCGCATGCCGACACCGGCGTCGACATCCAGGAGTTCATGATCCTCCCGGTCGGTGCGCCGACCTTCTCCGAGGGCCTGCGCTGGGGCGTCGAGACCTACCACGCGCTCAAGGGCCTGCTGAAGGCCAAGGGCCTCTCGACCGGCCTCGGCGACGAGGGCGGCTTCGCGCCCGACTTCGCGTCGAACCGCGACGCGCTCGACTTCATCTCGGAGGCGATCGGCAAGGCCGGCTTCACGCTCGGCACCGACATCGCGCTCGGCCTCGACGTCGCGTCGACCGAGTTCTTCGAGAACGGCGCCTACCGTTTCGAGGGCAAGGACCGCACGTCGGCCGAGATGAGCGCCTACTACGCCGAGCTCGCCGCCGCGTACCCGCTCGTGTCGATCGAAGACCCGCTCGCCGAGGACGACTGGGAGGGCTGGACCGCCCTCACCGCCGAGCTCGGCGGCAAGCTGCAGCTCGTGGGCGACGACCTGTTCGTCACGAACCCGAAGCGCCTCGCCGACGGCATCGGCAAGCACGCGGGCAACTCGATCCTCGTCAAGGTCAACCAGATCGGCACGCTGACCGAGACCCTCGACGCCGTGTCGCTCGCGCAGCGCTCGGGCTACACCGCGGTGCTCTCGCACCGTTCGGGCGAGACCGAGGACACGACGATCGCCGACCTCGCGGTCGCCACGAACGCGGGTCAGATCAAGACGGGCGCGCCCGCGAGGAGCGAGCGCGTGGCGAAGTACAATCAGCTTCTGAGGATCGAAGAAGAGCTCGGTGAGGCCGCGGTGTACGCCGGCCGCACGGCGTTCCCGCGCTTCACGGTGTGATCGCGTAGCGACATCGCGACGGGGGCGGCCGGGTGGCCGCCCCCGTCGTCGCATTCCGGGCCGTCATGAGGAGGGCGATGAACGGCGAGTCGTCCCGCACCCCCCGCAGGCCCGCGAACCCTGCCGGCTCGCGCGTGCCGAGGTCGAAGCCGAGGGCGGATGCCTCGGAGCCGGCGTCGCCGGCGAAGGGCCCGGCGTCCGACGCGGGCGAGGCGAAGCGCGCCCGGTCGAGCGCGAATTCCTCCCGGTCCGCGAAATCGTCGTCGACCGCGAAGCCGTCGAAGACGAGCACGCACGCCTCGTCCTCGAGTGCGAAGCCGAGGGGCGCCAAGCCCCGCTCCACCGCCTCCGCCGGCGCCGGTGCTGCGTCGGCGACGCGAGCCGGATGGCTCAGCGGCATCCGATTCTCAGGTTTCTCGCTGATCATGTTGGGCATACTCGTGCTCGCGGTCGTGGTGCTCGCGCCGACGATCGCGGCGTTCGCCCAGCAGCGTGCGCAGCTCGCAGAGCTCAAGGCCGCCGTCTCCGCGCAGGAGGAGGAGGTGCAGCGGCTCCGCGACGAGCGCGAGCGATGGAACGACGAGACGTTCATCGTCACGCAGGCGCGTGAACGGCTCTACTACGTGATGCCGGGCGAGGTGAGCTACCTCGTCATCGACGACCGCGACGCGGCCGCGAAGACCGACGAGACGACGGCCGTCTCAGCCGAAGTGACCGAATCGAAGGGCGACTGGATGCGCACCCTGCTCGACTCCGTGATGACCGCGGGGCTCGCGCCCGAAGCCGGCGCGACCGACGCGCCGGCGAGCGACGCCCCCGCGACGACGGCGCCGACCGGTGCACCCGCGACGGAGGACGGCCGATGACCCGCCCGCCCTTCGAACCCGTCACCGAGCGCGATCTCGCCGTCGTCTCCGCGCAGCTCGGCCGTCCGGCGCGCAATGTCGTCGGCATCGCCGCCCGCTGCGTCTGCGGCAATCCGACCGTGGTCGCGACGGCGCCGCGGCTGGCCGACGGCACGCCGTTCCCGACGTTCTACTACCTGTCGCACCCGGCCGCGACGGCCGCGATGTCGTTCCTCGAGGCCGGCCAGCTCATGGTCGAGTTCAGCGAGCTGCTCGCGAACGACGCCGAGGTGCGCGCCGGCTACGAGCAGGCCCACCGCGACTACCTCGCCGACCGCGAGGGTTTCGGCGACGTCCCCGAGATCGCCGGCATCTCCGCCGGCGGCATGCCGACCCGCGTGAAGTGCCTGCACGCGCTCGCGGCCCATGCGCTCGCCGCCGGCCCCGGCGCCAACCCGATCGGCGACCTCGCGCTCGCCCGGTCGAGCTGGTCGCCCGACGTCTGCAAGTGCCCCGACTACGGAGTCGACGAGGCATGACCCGCCCGAGCCGCATCGCACGCGCGCGTGCGACCGCCGCGAAGTCGGCGGTCGCCGTCGTCGCGGCCGTCGCCGTCGCGCTCGGCGGCGCGGCACCCGCGCATGCCGACACCGTGCGCGACTACGAGTACTGGCTCGGCGACTACGGCTTCACGACGGCCTGGTCGACGACGCAGGGCAAGGGCGTCACGGTCGCGATCATCGACACGGGAGTGAACGGCAACGTCACCGAGCTCCGGGGCGTCGTCAAGGGCGGCACGGATGTCTCGGGCCTCGGCAGTCCCGACGGCCAGACGCCGGTCGGCGACCCCGACGAGAGCGCCCACGGCACGATGGTCGCCTCCCTCCTCGCCGGCCGCGGCACGGGCGAGGGCAACGGCGTCATCGGCGTCGCGCCCGAGGCCGACCTGTTGACGGTGTCGGTCGCGTTCGGCCAGGACACGGGGGCCGCGAAGTCGAACGACGAGCAGATCGCCGAGGGCGTCAAGTGGGCCGTCGACAACGGGGCCGACGTCATCAACATGTCGCTCACCCGCAACACCCGCGACTGGCCCGAGAGCTGGGACGACGCGTTCACCTACGCCTTCGAGCACGACGTCGTCGTCGTCGCCGCGGCCGGCAACCGCGGGAACGGCACGACCGAGGTCGGTGCGCCGGCGACGATCCCCGGCGTCCTCGCGGTCGCGGGCGTCGACAAGGAGAAGAACGCGAGCCTCGACGCGAGCTCCCAGGGCATCACGCTCGGGGTCGCCGCACCGAGCGAAGACCTCGTCGGCGTTCGGCCCGACGGTCGCGTCGCGATCTGGAGCGGCACGAGCGGCGCGGCGCCCCTCGTCTCGGGGCTCGTCGCGCTCGTCCGCGCCGAGTACCCCGACCTCGATGCGGCCAACGTGATCAACCGCGTCATCCAGACCGCCGACCCCGACGGGCACGAGGTGCCCAGCCCGCTGTACGGCCACGGGCTCATCGATCCCGTCGCAGCGCTCGAGGCCGACGTCGAGCCGGTCGACGCGAACCCGCTCGGCAGCCTCGAGGAGTGGATCACCATCCACCGCCGAGCCACGTCGACGACGCCGACCCCCGAGGCGACCGAACAGCAGATCGTACCGATCGCCGACCCGCCGCCGCCCGCCGACGAGGGCACGGCGACCATGCTGCCGACGCCGTGGACGCTCGCCTACATCACCGTGCCGCTCTCGTTGGTCGCAGGATTTGGTACGCTAGCAGCGCTGTTGGGCATCGGCGCCATTCGGCACACCAGGCGAGCGGTACGCACGCGCGACCACTGATCGCGCGCACCGGGTCGCATCCACCAGATACTGAGGAGTCCATTCACCGTGCCCAAGATTCTCATCGTCGGCGGTGGCTATGCGGGGTTCTACACGGCGTGGAAGCTCGAGAAGTGGCTGCGTCCCGGCGAGGCCGAGGTGACGGTCGTCGACCCGCTGCCGTACATGACGTACCAGCCCTTCCTGCCCGAGGTCGCAGCCGGGTCGATCGAGGCGCGCCACTCGGTCACCTCGCACCGCCGCCACCTCAAGAAGACCAACGTCGTCACCGCGAAGGTCACCAAGATCGACCACGCGTCGAAGACGGCGACCATCACCCCCGAGCTCGGTGAGCCCTGGGAGTTCGAGTACGACGTCGTCGTCGTCACGGGCGGCGCCGTCTCGCGCACCTTCCCGATCCCCGGCATCGCCGACAACGCGATCGGCCTGAAGACCGTCGAAGAGGCCGTCGCGATCCGCGACCGCGTGCTCACGAACTTCGACAAGGCCTCGAACCTCCCGCCCGGGCCCGAGCGCGAGCGCCTGCTCACGTTCGTCGTCGTCGGCGGCGGCTTCGCCGGCATCGAGGTGTTCGCCGAGCTCCGCTCGTTCGCGAGCGCACTGCTCGAGTACTACCCGCAGCTCACCTTCGACGAGACGCACTTCCACCTCATCGAGGCGATGGGCCGCATCATGCCCGAGGTCTCGCTGCCGACGAGCCACTGGGTCATCAAGCACCTCGCCCAGCGCGGCGCCGAGATCCACCTCGACACGCAGCTCACGAGCGCCGTCGACGGCAAGATCGAGCTGTCGACCGGCGAGAGCTTCGAGAGCGACCTCATCGTGTGGACCGCCGGCGTGATGGCGAACCCCGCCATCGTCCGCTCGAGCGACCTGCCCGTCGAAGAGCGCGGCCGCATCAAGACCCGCGCCGACCTGCGGGTCGGCGGCGAAGACGACGACGAGATCGTCGCTGACGCCTGGGCGGCCGGCGACATCTCGGCCGTGCCCGACCTCACCGGCGGCGGCGTCGGCGGCTACTGCGTGCCGAATGCGCAGCACGCCGTGCGCCAGGGCAAGCTGCTCGCGAAGAACATCGTCGCCGTGCTGCGCGGTGAAGAGCCCAAGAACTACGTGCACAAGAACCTGGGTGCCGTCGCCGGCCTCGGCATCGGCTCGGGTGTGTTCCAGTCGGGCAAGCTCGCGATCAAGGGCTTGCTCGCATGGTTCGCCCACCGCGGCTACCACGGCCTGGCCATGCCCAGCTGGGAGCGCAAGTTCCGCGTCTTCTGGGGCTGGTGGAACAACTTCTGGCTCGGTCGCGACATCGTGTCGCTCTCGGCACTGCAGCAGCCGCGCGCACAGTTCGAGGCGTTCGCCGCGCGTCCGAAGCCGCCGGCCGCCGAGGCCCCTGCACCGGCCGCCGACGCGAAGGCCGCGGCGAAGGCCAAGCCGGCGAAGTCGGCCGAGAAGGAGCCCGTCGCCGCCAAGTAGCGGTACGGTCGTGACTATGCTGTGACGCGGCGTCGCCCCTCGGGGCGGCGCCGCGTTCTGCGTCTGCGCGCACAACGCCCCCATAGCCCAACCGGCAGAGGCAGGCGGCTTAAACCCGCTCAAGTCTGGGTTCGAATCCCAGTGGGGGCACCTGCGGCACCGGCGGCAGGCGGCGCTGGGTCCTCGGCCCAAGCTCAAGTCTGGGTTCGAGTCCCAGTGGGGGCACCGGGCACGGGCGCGGGGCACCGGGCACGGGCACGACGACACGAGCGCCGGTCACCGGCGCTCGACGATGTCGGTCGCGAGGGGTTCACTGGAGCCATGGGCGACCCTGAGACGACCAGGTACGCGATCGATGCGGTGACGGCACTGCGTCTCATCCGCGACGGGCGGAATGCCGAGGCGACGCACCCGTTCGTCGCACCGTCCCTCATCCGCAGCCACGCGATGTCGCTGCTCTACCGCGAGGTGCGCGACGGCCGGCTCGACGAGCGCGACGCACGCACTGCTCTCGAGGGCCTCGCCTCGCTCCGCATGCGGCTCCTGGGCGATCGCGTCTCACGAGCGACCGCCTGGCGGCTGGCACGACAGCTCGACCTCGAAGATCCGTCGCTCGCCGAGTACCTCGCGGTCGCGACGCTGCAGGCCGACGTCCTGGTCGCCGGCGACGAGCGGGTGGCCGCTGCCGCGGCCGGCATCGTGCCGCTCGCCACCTACGACACGCTCGGCGTCACTCGAATCGAATGATGCGCGCTCGGTCGGGGCAGGAGTAGCTTCGAGGCATCCTCGCGCGCGACGGTCTCGCGGAGTGACGAAAGGGCACGCCAATGAACAGTTTCTGGGACTTCCTCGTCTGGCTTTTCTGGATCTACATCATGATCGCGTGCATCTGGATCTTCATCACGATCATCATCGACATCTTCCGCGACCACACGCTCAACGGCTGGGCGAAGGCGCTCTGGGTCGTCTTCCTGGTGTTCCTGCCGTTCCTCGCCGCGTTCATCTACCTGATCGCACGGGGCCGGTCGATGTCGGAGCGTCGGATGCAGGAGCAGGCGGACGCGCAGGCGCAGGCCAACGCGTACATCCGTAGCGTCGCGGGGGCCGGCGGCAGCTCGGCGGCCGCCGACATCGAGAAGGCCAAGGGCCTGCTCGACTCGGGTGCGATCTCCCAGGCCGAGTACGACCAGCTGAAGGCCAAGGCGCTCGCCGGCTGACGAACACGATCGAAACGGCGGCGGTCGAGCACGAAGGTGCGCGAC